>CAYXPV010000291.1:0-2958 GCA_964467285.1 uncultured Oscillospiraceae bacterium | reverse complement strand
TTTCGGAGAACGACCAGTATAGATACCTGTCATTACGTTAACAGCACCAAGCTCGGTTTCTACGCCTTTTTCAAAGCCTTCCAAAGCGGGGTCTGTTTCTGCTGCGAATAATTCTTCGTAGGAAGGATTGTGGATAATTTCCTTCACGTCGGTAATACCGTATTTTGTTAAATCAAGTTTCATAATACAATACCTCTTTCCTCGTAAAATTTAGTTTATATATAATATTATACTACTACAAAATTGATATGCATTTGCGTTATTACAAAAAGAGAGCCCATCCCCTACAGACAGCTGGCTCCCAAAACATATTCAAATTTTTCCAAGTATATTCTAACACAAAAAATCCGTCTTGTCAACGATTAAAAGCAAAAAGCATACTAAAAAATGTCATTCCGAGTGAAGCGAAGAATCTCCGGTGTAAGGAAGATTCTTCACTGCGTTCAGAATGACACTTTTGTTAAAGCTTCAATTAAATTTTGGGTTTGGCTTAACAAGCAGGAAATATACTCCGTCATTATCGGAACCCGTGGCAGGTGTTTTCATGGTTATATTTACACTCTCACCCCGGGGCACATCTACATTTTTAACATACATATCCGTGTACTTATAGACTGCATCGCTTAGCGTAAATGCAGGATTTGCAAGGGTTACCCTCTGCCATGTATCGTCTATAAATGCCGGTGTGTTACCATAGGTTACCACATACAGGGTTGCACTTTGGTTTAAGTCAAAGCTGTAGAGAGGTTTGCTCTCCCCTCTTAATCCGGGATAACTGTAACCACCGCAGACAGAAAGACCAAAGTAATAGGCTTTCATCCAGTTGTCCTTTGTTTCATCCGCATTGAGGTATCTGTGAGGAGGCACAAAGTAAGCACCCTCAAGTTCAAGTATGGGGTCGATGTAATCCACAGTATATGCGGCATTATCCACATAGGCAACCGCGCCTTCCTCAAAGGTTCGCAATATAGGCAAGCTCTTATAGGAAGCATAGATGCGCTTCGACGAATAATCATCGGTGCAGTCTTCCCGCTCAATGGTTGTTAAATCGCCAAAGGACAAGGCACCGAGATATTTAAAGTTTGTAATCGGTTTTGCAGGGGCTATGGGTCTTACAACTACTATCATACGCTCTGCACCATTGGAAAAGCTGCCTAAGGCTACTGTAATCGTTGTTGGCTCCGATATATCATAGCACTTGGTATATACATTGGTGTAGGAATAGTAGCTCTTGCTTTGCAGACCTTCCAGGTTGCCGGCTACAGTAAAGCTGCTTTCCTGAACATTTCTGTCAACATAGGTCTTAACTGCGCTGTATCCGGACAAAGGCTTGACATCTGTCCATTTCTTAAGCACATCGTAGTCCTTAAGATAACCGTAGGTTACAGTGCCGTCACTGCCCACACTGTAGGAAGTAAGGTCGCTCGTTGGCATACCCTTTAAGAATATGTTGTAGTACACATCCTCTGCGCCGGGCTTTTGCACCATATAGCTTCCGTTGGCGTTTTTGCCCAGAGCTTCTTTCCGGAAGCCTTGGTCTGCAAGTGAAGATAGCTCTCCCGAGGACAGAATATTAATCTCTGCAGGCTTTTCGAGTGTAAAGCTGAACTCAGCATTCTCCACGCGGGGTGAAGAATAACCGGTGTCTGCTTTGGTAAAGTTGTCTATAAAATTAACATTGGGGAAAAGCAGATGGTCGTAGCCCCAGAACTCCTCAGGTGCATTGGTAAACTCTGTGAAGTTAAACACATTGGCGCTTCTGTCGGAGGCAACTCTTGAACCGAATTTAATTCCGCCAGAGTTTGCCATAAGGTTTGTGTGTACATACAAGGCGGAGGTTTTTTCGACCACATTGCTTTCTCCACCCGAAGAGGACGGATACACAAGATTCCATTTCAAAGTACCGACAGCGGATGTGGATTTCTTTCCGGAATAGTTGCCGTTATGGTCCAGACTGCGACCTGTGTCATCAACAAAATGACTGTCCTCCGTGGCACCGGTAATACGATGAACATTACTTTCCTGATGCTTATACTTAAGCTTAACGGTTCTTTCATTGCCCGAAGGAGAGGTAACTGTGATATACGAACACAAATCCCCGTAGTTGTGGCGTATTACAACCTTTGCGGAGTTGTCCTCCGCTACGGCACCCACCAACGGGAAAGCATAGTCCGAAACCTCCACTGTGTATTCATCCTTTGTATCGGTAAGTCCTTCCAAAGCTACGCCGTCAAGGTATATTGCTTTGAGATTAGTATTGGAGCTGTTCATAAAAGCGGAGGGTGTGATGGGCTTTATGTTATCCCCTTCCCAAAGATAGGTCTTTACATAAGAGCCTTCACTGTCATAAGCATTTATACTTCCGCTATATATACCCTTGCTTTGAGTAAGGGTTACCGAGTCGGTATTACCCGATGCACCATCGTAGCTTGTAAGTACAAAGTGCAGGTTTTCGTTACTGAAGTTTGGTGAAAATACTTCTGCGGTCACAGCATTTCCCGATTGATTGTAGCGTACATAAGAATATGTATTTTCCGCATTGGGAGAAAGATACAGACACTCGCTCCAATTGCCCTCAAGTGCCGTGCTTCTGCCCCTTAGAGCAATGGTGTATAAATTATCGTCTGTGGAAGTATTTATTGTGTATGGACTTGTTACACCCTCATACACGGTATTGTTTACCGCTATATCGTAGGTTACACCCTCGTTTTCTTTCCATGACACTGCATATTTGCCATCGGCTTTTGATATGGAAATATTCTCAACCGCAAGGTCAGAAGGGCTTATATATGTACCCTTTACATAAAGGTTGTAATTACCCTTGTAGAGATAAAGTCTTATATGCGATGAGCTTACTCTGGAATTGTAAAATCCTGTTTCGGGAGAAGGACTTCTGCCGTTTCCGTCAACAAAATCTTCTAAGGACGATACACTTATAAACTTATTTTTATTTCTTAT
>CAYXPV010000290.1:0-2961 GCA_964467285.1 uncultured Oscillospiraceae bacterium | reverse complement strand
AGAAGAAAGATGCAGTATTCCTATGTACACGGAACACTCTACTACTTTATGGATATGGAAACATTCGATATGCTTCCCATCAACTCTGACCTTATCGAAGACAAGATGAAGTTCGTTAAGGAAAATGACGAATGTATGATTCTTTCCTTCAAGGGCAATGTATTTGATATTGAACCCCCCACATTTGTTGAGCTTACTGTTACAGAAACAGAACCCGGCTTCAAGGGTGATACTTCTACCGGTGCTACAAAGCCCTGTACCGTAGAAACAGGTGCTCAGATTATGGTTCCTCTCTTTATCGACAACGGTGATGTTATCCGTATCGACACAAGAACCGGCGAATACATGGAAAGAGCATAATTGATTTTTGTATAACGGGTAATACCTGATTATAAAACTACTGAAAGAAGGTAATTTAACTATGGAAAATATTTCAAAGCAGATTGCTTACTTAAAAGGCTTAATGGACGGTCTTGATTACGACGATTCCAGCAAAGAGGGCAGAATATTTAAGTGCATCCTCGGCGTACTTGACGAAATCGACGCTTCCATAGATGACCTTTACGATTATCAGGATGAAATAGCAGAGCAGGTAGATATCATTGATGAAGACCTCGCTGCTATCGAGAGCGAATTTGCAGAAGAGTGCGATTGCTGCGATTGCGACTGTGACTGTGACGATGACGATATTGAGTATTATGAACTCGATTGCCCCAAGTGTAACGAAACCATTTGTCTTGATGAAGATTTCTTCAACACAGACGACGATATCGTATGCCCCAACTGCGGTGAGGTTATAGAACTTGACCTCGAAGATGAAGAGGAAGAAGAATAATTTTTCCGACAAAGTAAATCAAAACACCTTCTCATTGCATACAATGCAAAGCGGAGGTGTTTTTTTATGTTCGAAATCACCCGTTGCAGGGTTGTTAGTGTGGCATCACGTAGCCATAGAGAGATTATAGATTACGGTGTCCGTATGGTGGGTGCTCCTTTGGAATGGAACGAAACCATGGGCGAGGGTGTCAAGGTTGGTATTATTGATACAGGCGTATGTACAAAGCATCCCGACCTCAAAGGCAGAATCAAAGACGGAGCCAATTTCAGCGGCGGCAGTGAGGATGATGTGGAGGATCACAACGGTCACGGTACCCATATAGCAGGAATTGTAGCGGCTGAAAAAAACGGCATAGGTGTAATAGGTGTGGCACCAAAGGCGGACTTATACATTGCAAAGGCATTTGGGGCAGACGGAAAAACCGATTACGAAGCCATAGAGAAAAGCGTAAAATTTCTTGAAAGTAAGGGTGTAGATGTAATCAATATGTCCTTTTCCTCGGGGTATACCACAGCAAAATATCGCTCATTAATATGGGATGCTTATAATCGGGGGATAACCATAGTGTGCGCCGCAGGTAACGAAGGGGATCTGGGGGATAACACCATAGGCTATCCTGCAAGTTACCCCGAAACCGTGGCGGTATCTGCCGTGGATATCAACAAAAACATAGCAGATTTCAGTTCCAAGGGAAAAGCGGCGGAAATATGTGCTGCAGGTATAGATGTGTATTCCACCTACCTTAACGGAGGCTATGCAACATTGAGTGGTACTTCAATGGCATGTCCCATAATAACCGGAGCAGTGGCAATCCTTATTGCCAAAGGTTACCTCAGATACGGCAGAAGGCTTACTCCCGATGAAATAAGGCTTCTCCTTAACATATATACAGAGAAACCTGGAATAAAAGGAAGAGATAAAAGTTACGGTTATGGGATTTTTTCTTTCGGAAGAATTGCATCGGAGGAATATATATACAAAAATATTGCTCTTCAAAGAAAAATGTAACATAGATTTAATTGACAGTTTTTTGCATAAGTGATAGAATATAACAAAAGAAAAACCATTGGAGTATTATCCGATGGCTAACCAAAGGGGATGAAGTTATGTTTTGCAAAAATTGCGGTAGTCAGATGACGCAAGGAGATACATTCTGTACTGTTTGCGGTGCTAAGCCCGAAAGCTCTTCGTCGGCAAATTTATCTCAAGGTAATATGAGAATGGCGGCACCGCAGCAACCACAATACTACAATAATTATGCGCCACCGGTAAGCAGTTATCAACCGGCTTCGTACGCTCCACCCGTACAACCATCATATTCACCGGAGGTAGAGAGATATACTCCTCCACCGACACCCAAGAAACTCAGTGGTGCAGCAATTGTGTGGCATGTTATAGCGGCTCTGCTTTGTGTCGCTTTGCTTTGCACAACCATTTGGGCTATGATTGACCCTTCGGATGGCATTATTATTACGGCATTTGAATATGAAGCGGATGCTGTGAGTTATTATGATTCCGGTATGCCCAATAGTGATAATCCGATTTTTGGTTTTGTCGCTATGGTAGGTGCCGGAGCCGGCATTCTGGAAGTAACAGATTCTCCTGCCGGACTGTTTCTTGTTATAGCAACTATTATGGGCTATCTTATGCTTATTGCTGTAATTATCACGCTGATTATTTATCTTATTATGTGTATGTGCGGTAAAAACAAAACAGGAGTTGCATCTTTTTCCAGTATTGCATCATTCGTTGTTGCGTTGTTACTTATAGGTAGCATATTACTCTGTGATATCCAGACAAACAGTATTATAAGGGATAGCCTTGGCAACATTTTGGGACGAGCATATGATGCAGGAATGGGTGAACTTGAATCCAGATACGGTTATGGCAATCTCATTGAGCCTTCCGTAGCACTTTACTCTATGCTTGTTACAAGTATACTTGCAAAGGTTGCATTAAGCATTTCCAAACATATAAGAGATAATGATTTAAAAGAATAACTAAAACACAAAACCTCAGGCATTGCCTGAGGTTTTGCTATTATTTAAATATTTCGTTTACTTCTTCATATGACTTAGGTGTGCCTATATCATAGCACTCACCCTCGAAGGTATATGCATACA
>CAYXPV010000289.1:0-2973 GCA_964467285.1 uncultured Oscillospiraceae bacterium | reverse complement strand
TATTTACCGGAGCCTCTAAAAGATTTTTTATTTTAACAGAAACTTCCGGCTTGAGTTCAGAATTTTTTTCGTAAAGGACATTGATATCTTCTGCATATTTCGCCTTGACGAATTTGTTTAAACCTTTATTTACTTTTATATCGGAAACATAAGTATCTTTTTTGACCGGCTTTTGAGAGCCGTATGTATTGAAACCATAATTCAAAAGTGAAGACGCATCAGCCTGACGTTCCTTTGAAGTCGGTGCATTCATTATGACTGATATCAGATGCAAATTATCTCTCTTTGCAGTTGCGCTAATACAAAAACCTGCTTTTGATGTAGAACCGGTTTTCAAACCGGTCGTTCCATCATAAAAGCGAACCAGTTTATTCGTATTGGAAAGTGTAAATTCTCCATTTCTTAAGCTATCCATCCATATGGTAGTATATTTAAAGATATCTTCATGTTTCATAAGTTCCCGTGACATTAATGCTATGTCGTAGGCGGTGGAATAATGATTGTCGGCATCAAGACCGTTACAATTCACAAAATTAGTATTAGTCATCTGAAGCTCGGAAGCACGGTTGTTCATTTTCTCCACAAAAGATTCACATGTTCCGCTAATGTATTCCGCCATTGCAACGCAGGCGTCATTACCCGACGAAACAGCAATACCTTTAATTAAATCATCAACGGTCATTTGCTCTCCCTCGTCAAGGAATATGGTAGAACCGCCCATACTTTTAGCGTAAGCACTGGCTGTCACTACATCAGAATATTTAATGTTTCCTTTGTCAATCTCTTCCATAATCAATAACAAGGTCATTATTTTTGTAACACTTGCAGGAGCCATACGTTCGTGTGGATTAAGTTTATAAAGTACCCGTCCGGTGTTAAAATCCATCAACAATGCACTCTTACAGGAAAGTTCACTTTCTTTGGCGTATGAACAGTTAAAAAACATCATAAAAACAAGTAGTAGAGAAAAAAACTTCTTACACATAAAATCACCCCATACAAAATTGTATGAGGTGACAAGTCGATTGTATTACAAATCAGTTAACAATTCTTTTGGCTATAAGAAGTTGTTGACGATTTTTTAAAACGGAGTTTTCATCAAGACCGTTTAAACTCAAAATCTCATCAACGGTCGTATTGTATCTTTTGGCAATATCCCATAAATCTTCTTTTTCATCTGCGTAATATATAGTGATTCCGGATTGATTGTTTTTATTAATTTTGCGTGTTTCGTCTATCTCGAGTCCGGATAAGACATTGTATTTTGCCTCTTTGCAAAACAGATTATCAAGTTCTATCAGCATTCTTATTTCGATATCTTTACCACTTTTTAAAACATATCCGGAATGGAGTAAATTCATATTTTGATTAATAATTGTATTTGTATCGATTTGACTACTTTCAATTTTGAACGAAAAAGGTACTTTGGAATTGAGGGAATGAATTTTTTCTGTATTTTCATCTTCGGAGTACAAAACTTTTATATCTGCATAACCGTTTGTTATACAATATCCATTATACCCAACTACACTGTCAATTACCGGTTTTGAATAAAAATTATATACTTTTTCAATATTATGTTTTTCGTCTATTGTAACAGTTTCGTTTAATGTAAAAGATTTAGTGACAAATTCGGTCACATCAATACAATCTATGTCCGCTTTATTTATTGCAATCTCGTAATCGGGACTGTATACATCGGTTATTAAATCATAGTTTTTTTCTTCATATGCCTTTATTGCAACATCCACCGTGCCCTCATATGACATTAATGTTCCTTCTTCTGTAGTTGATATTCCGAAGTCTTCCGAAGAAAGATTACACTTAACGGAAGTGTGCATTTGTGGCGACAATCCTTCTGCATCAAACACTTCGGTAAATGGTATATCACAATTAAAGTGAGATATATCACCGTCGTTAAGGTATAAAATTTCAATGTTTAAGTCACCTTTTAATACCAGTTTGTCATTCATGCTTTTTGTTTCTTTTACAGAAACATTATTATCAATCTTAATGATTTCAATTTCAGATTCAGTAGATGAAAGACTTATTTCATCGTTTATAATAAAGTTTTTCGCTTCGCAAACAGCCATATTTAAGAATTTTATATTCTTATTCTTTTGAGGAATATTTACAGAGGAACTTATTGACGAAACAGCATTAAATACACTGTTGCCGACAACATCAGTTTCAAAGCAAATGACAGATTTTAAATTAATTTTTCTGCTGTTATAAATACCAAACTCCACATGAGCAACATCACAAATAACATAATTCATGCAATCGTCATCGGTACCGGTAATTTCAATTCTGTGTGTAAAAGGACACTTTGTCCGTATAGTGTTTATCTTATCTTCATTTTCGCTGAGATACAAGACGGTGTAATCCACAAAGCCGGAAACTGTAATCATATCTTTTTGAACAAATTTTTCGTTTACCGATGCAACAGCATTTGCCTGCAGTATTTTTATCACATCAGGTTTAACATCCGGAACAATAACGTCTGAATCTACAACTGTTTTTACGACAACTCCGTTCAATGGTTTGTATAGTTTGATTTTTTCTTCACACAATTCAATCGCCATAGCAAAGTCCTCCAATATGTTTTTTATTAATTTATATTGTAAAAACAAAAAAATTATGTGTACAACCGCTTTATTTTGATGTATAATAAATACATAAATTTACAAAAAGGAATGTAATATATGAATTTTTCTGAGGAATACAAATTAATAAAAGACGAAATCATTGAGGCAAGAAGGACCATTCATGCCAATCCCGAACTTGGTTTTGAAGAGTATAATACCGCCGAAACCATTATAAATCTTCTCGAAAAGTATGATATATCCTATACAAGTGAAATTGCAAAAACCGGAATATGCGCAACAGTTGGTCAAGGTGACGAAAAGGTATTACTTATAAGGGCGGATATGGATGCTTTGCCTATTGAGGAAACTACAAATCTTGAATTTT
>CAYXPV010000288.1:0-2974 GCA_964467285.1 uncultured Oscillospiraceae bacterium | reverse complement strand
CCTGGGAATTTTAAATTTGATGAATGTAAAGAGTTTCTTTTGAACTTATCTGAAATTGAAAAGAATAATTTACACAGAATTAACGATGAAGTAAATTGGTTCACAAAAAAATTCGACTACAGATACAAGGATGAAGATTGGAAAAACTCAAAAGATGCTGTTCAAAGAGCTTGCATCAAAATATCAGGTCATATAGAAGAATAACAATCAGGGGTTAATGAATATATTAACCTCTTTTTTATATTTATGGTATAATTCAATAGTTTTTTCGCTTTTTCGGCTTGAAAAATGTATGGTTTTTTGTTGAAAATAATGTACTAATATGGTATAATCTATGTATCTTTATGTTTTGGCGTTTTTTGATAATTCACATATTTAACATACATATCAACGATATCGATTTGTACGGAATTCTGTGAATAATTAAGAGGGAGAATTGCTATGAGCTATTCATTTAAAATAACTTCAAGTCTTGAAAAAATATTTTTTGATAAACCCGATTTAATTCCTGAGTTAACTTCAGCAACAATGCTTAAAAATGAAATTTATTCATTCCAGCTTGCCGCATACTTTGATGCTCCTACGGACATACACCTTTATATAACAATCGAAGTTGAATCTGCAATCAGAGATTGTATAAAGATATATAGAGAAGGGTACGTATCTGCAACGACTCCAAGACCTATAGGCTTTTGTGATGATGATTATTTATTTACTGCGCCGTCGGTTGCTCCCGATCCGCTTTTTGAACTTAAAGACGGAGCCGGTGAAATTTTTAACGGACAGACAAGAGCGTTTTGGTTTTCTGTTGAGCCAAATGGTAAATATACCGGTAAATTCCCCGTTAATGTAACAGTAAAAAACAGCGACGGTGATGTTATCGGAAAAACATCATTTGAACTTGAGATTTTAGATGTTGAATTACCGAAACAGGATTTTATTGATTCTAATTGGTTCCACGGAGATTGTATTGCATCTTTACACAATACTGAAGTATTCTCGGATAAATATTGGGAACTTACCGATAAATACATGAAAGTGTTCCGAAAATTTGGTCTTACAATGATACTGACTCCGGTTGTAACACCACCTCTTGATACCAAAATCGGCGGTGAAAGACCTACAAATCAGCTTGTAGATGTATATCTTGATAACGGTAAATACAGCTTTGGGTTTGCTAAGCTCAAAAAATGGGTTGAACTTGCCAAAAAGAATGATATATATCATTTTGAAATTTCACATCTATTCACACAGTGGGGAGCTAAATATACTCCGAAAATAATGGCTTATGTTGACGGTGAGTACAAAAAGATTTTCGGATGGGAAGTTGAATCTTTGTCGGATGAATACAAGTCTTTCCTAAAAGCCTTTCTTCCCGCTTTGGTTAGTGAGCTTAAATCTTACGGAATTTTTGAAAATTGTAAATTCCACATTTCCGATGAACCTATGCCGGAACATAAAGAACAGTATCTTGCTGCAAAAAAACTTGTTACTGAATTTATAAGCGAAGATATGTTGCAGGATGCTCTTGCGGATTTTGATTTTTACAAGGAAGGCATTGTAAAACATCCGGTTGTATCAAATGACCATATTAATAAATTTCTTGATGCAAAGGCAACCGGTCTTTGGACTTATTATTGCGTTTGTCAAGGTGATAAGGTTTCTAATCGTTTTATTGCCATGCCCTCATACAGAAACAGGGTTTTGGGATTGCAACTTTATAAAAATAATATTGAAGGCTTTTTGCAATGGGGTTTCAACTTCTGGTACTCTAAACTTTCAGTAAGAGTTATTGATCCTTATATGACAAATGATTCTTCCGGTTTTGCATCCGGCGACCCCTTTGTTGTGTACCCGGTTGATGAAAACGGCGAAGTTGTTTGCTCCCTGAGACTTTACGTTTATAATGAAGCATTACAGGATTTAAGAGCACTTAGGCTCTTAGAAAGCCTTACGGACAGGGAATACGTTTTATCTTTCCTGGAGGATATTTACAGGTTTACCGAATATCCCAGAAACAACGCATATTTCCTTACGCTTCGTGATACTATTAATAAAGAAATCAGTAAACACATATAAGAAGGTGTCGATATGTCACTTAACGAAAACGAACTTAAGATTGTACAAGCAATTGACGACAATGCAGAAGATATAATTGCTCTGGGAAAAAAAATTCTTAATAATCCCGAACTTGGATATAAAGAATTTGAAACATCAAAGCTTATTAAGGAAAAGTTTGAAGAGCTTTCTTTAAACCCGGAATGCAATATTGCTGTAACAGGCGTTAAAGCCACCATCGGAAATAAAGAGAAATTTAATGTATGTATCATTGGTGAGCTTGACTCTGTAATGTGTTACGGACATCCATACTGTGACAACAGTACGGGTGCTGCCCACGCCTGCGGTCATCATGCTCAAATGGCTTCTCTTTACGGTGCTGCATGCGGCATCATGAAAAGCGGTGTTATGAATGGCTTAAACGGAGCAGTTACTTTTATGGCTACCCCTGCAGAAGAATATATCGACCTTGATTATCGTCGCTCTCTAAAAAAAGACGGTAAAATCAAATTTTTCGGCGGCAAACAGCAACTTATATACGAAGGGGAATTTGATGACGTTGATGCAGCTATTATGGTACATGCAAACGCAGAAACACCCGAGAAAGCGGTATACATACACGGAAGCAGTCTTGGGTTCCTTGGTAAAAAAATTACTTTTACCGGAAGAGCAGTACATGCCAGTACACCTTTTGACGGCGTTAATGCTCTTAATGCCGCAGCATTAGCCATTTTGGGAATGCACACCAATCGTGAAAGATTCAAAGATGAGGACAGGATAAGAGTTCATCCCATTATTACAAAGGGCGGCGATGTTGTTAACTCAGTACCTGACGATGTTCAAATTGATACATATGTTCGCGGAGCCGGGATGCAAGCTATTATCTCTGCTTCAAATGATACGGATCGAGCTTCAA
>CAYXPV010000287.1:0-2986 GCA_964467285.1 uncultured Oscillospiraceae bacterium | reverse complement strand
CCTGTATTTTAGTGGTGGAAAAGACGCATTCCGGTCATAGCCATTGCTATGCCTCTCTTGTTGCACTCTTCGATAACGTTGTCGTCACGGATGGAGCCACCGGGCTGTGCCACATAGCTTACACCGCTTTTTGCAGCTCTGATAATGTTGTCACCAAAGGGGAAGAATGCATCGGAACCCAGAGCAACACCGGAAATTGTGGAAAGGTAAGCCTTCTTTTCTTCCTTTGTAAACTCTTCGGGTTTTGTCTTAAAGAGCTTCTGCCATTCGCCGTCTGCAAGCAAATCTTCGCTTTCGTCGGAAATATATACGTCAATGGCATTATCTCTGTCAGGTCTTTTTACGGTATCTAAGAAAGGAAGGTTAAGTACCTTGTCACTCTGTCTTAAATGCCAGTTGTCTGCTTTGCTTCCTGCAAGTCTTGTACAGTGAATTCTGGACTGCTGACCTGCACCTACACCTATAGCCTGTCCGTCCTTTGCAAAGCATACGGAGTTGGACTGTGTGTATTTAAGAGTAATTAAAGCAATAATTAAATCTCTCTTTGCTTCCGAGGGAAATTCCTTGTTGTCTGTAACAAGATTTGTAAGGATAGATTCGTCAATCTTATAGTTGTTTCTGCCCTGCTCGAAGGTTATGCCGTATACGTCCTTGTGTTCTACAGCTTCGGGGATATAGTTTTCGTCAATCTTAACTACGTTGTAAGCGCCCTTCTTCTTGTTCTTTAAGATTTCAAGTGCTTCGGGTTCATAGTCGGGAGCTATAACACCGTCGGAAACTTCTCTGGCAATAAGCTTTGCAGTCATAACATCACACTTGTCGGAAAGTGCAATCCAGTCACCGAAGGATGACATTCTGTCTGTTCCTCTTGCTCTTGCATAAGCAGTAGCCAAAGGAGATTCGTCAATGCCGGGCATATCGTCTACAAAGCAAGCTTTTTTGAGCTTTTCGTCCATTTTGATGCCTACAGCGGCGGAGGTGGGGCTTACATGCTTAAAGGAAGTAGCCGCACACATACCGAGAGCTTCTTTAATTTCTTTAACAAGCTGCCAGCTGTTGAAAGCATCAAGGAAGTTGATAAAGCCGGGCTTGCCGTTTAATATTTCTATTGGAAGCTCTGCGCCGTTTGACATAAAAATCTTTGCAGGCTTCTGATTGGGGTTACATCCGTATTTTAATTCAAAATCCTTCATCTTGAAATCTCCTTACTTCTGATTTTTGTTTATCATTCTGTTTTCCACAGAACCGTCTTTTAAGTTGATATATCTTACATAAATGGAAATTTTGTTATCTTCGTTTAAGTTCTCCCAGATATTTGTGGTGAACTCGTCGATATCGTTGGGAACCTCTACCCTTTCCGGCTCACCTGTAAAAGTGGGGATGGGGTTACCGTCGTGGTTATATGTATGGATAAAGTGACCAAGACCTGAAAGCGCCTTATAGGAGAAGGTGTACCTGTTGCATGCTGTACCTTCAGAATCGGCACTCTTTAAGATGCTCATTTTGTATGTAAAATCACCATCTGCAAAATTCATAATACCGCTGATTCTGGGTGTAAAGTTGGGAGCGTCGGGCTCAAACTCTCTGGTTTCCAAAGCTTCCTCAAAGCTCTTGCCTTCCTTTACAAAATCGTAAACGGTGTCTGTCTGGTCGCCGTTGGTTACTATGAGGGAGTTACCAATTTTGCGAACGGGGGAATAAATAATAAGTGAGGGATCCTCTACCTTTGAAGCATCAAAGGGATAGATTGTTACATCGTCACCGTTTTCGGTAAATATTCTGTTACGGCTGTTTTCGCTTCTGCCCATAATGAAATATGCAAAAGCCGCCTTTTCGCCGTCGGCACTTTTTCCTATTACAATACCTCTGCCCACATAGGAATTATCCTTAATGAGAGCACCCATATTATTGATATCGTATATGCTCATAACTAAATCTCCTTATTTGTTTTTAAGTATTTCTTTAGCAACCTTTTCCACAGACTCGGGAAGTATAATCCATTCAGCCTGCTCCATAACACGCTTTTGCAGCACCTCGGGGGTGTCCCCTTCTTCTATGGCAACAGCCTTTTGTGCAATTATTCTGCCGCCGTCGGGAATTTCGTTTACAAAATGCACCGTGGCACCCGTAACCTTAACTCCGTACTCTAACGCTGCTTCGTGAACCTTAAGTCCGTAGAAGCCCTTACCGCAGAAAGACGGAATAAGCGAGGGATGCACGTTTATGATTTTCTCGGGGAACTTCTTTGTGAAGTTCTCGGAAAGAATGCACATAAAGCCTGCAAGAACTATAAAGTCTATTTCGTACTTTTCGATGATATCCTCTATAGCCTTTTCAAAAGCTTCCTGGGAGGGCATCATCTTTTTGTGTACTACTTCGCCGGGGATTCCATTATTTTTCGCTCTTTCCAGAGCGTAGGCTGTAGGATTTGAAGCCACAACCACGGAAACCTCAGCAGAGTTTATAATGCCGCTTTTGGTTGCATCTATTATTGCCTGAAGGTTTGTACCGCCGCCGGAAACCAGCACGCAAACCTTAGCCTTTAGCATAATACCACACTTTCCTCACCTTCGATGATTTCACCGATGATGTATGCATCTTCGCCATTTGCCTTAAGAACTTCTATAGCCTTTTGGGCATCTTCCTTAGCTACAACAATGCTCATACCTACACCCATGTTGAAGGTGTTGAACATATCTCTTTCGGGGATATTGCCTCTCTTTGCAATGAGGTCAAATATAGGAAGAATCTTTACAGATGCTTTATCTATCTTTGCAGTAAAGCCTTCGGGAATACTTCTGGGAATATTTTCGTAGAAGCCACCACCGGTAATGTGGGAAACTGCCTTTACGGTAACTTCCTCAAAGAGTGCGCACATAGGCTTTACATAAATCTTTGTAGGAGTAAGGAGAGTTTCGCCGATAGACTTGCCGCCAAGCTCTGCAACAGGTTCTTTAATGTCGGCATTTTCCACATCGAATACCTT
>CAYXPV010000286.1:0-2986 GCA_964467285.1 uncultured Oscillospiraceae bacterium | reverse complement strand
GGTAGGGCGTAGCTTTTGGTGGTTTCTGTCTTACGTGCATATTTTATGCCGCATTCTCTGAGCTTGGCGAGAGTTCTCTCGTCGTAGTTGCCGCAGGCGTATACATAGCCTTCAATCTTCTGACCAAACATTTCTTCCAGATGCTTAATATCACTTCTTACTTCCATATCAACATTTTCGTCATTCAATCTTTTGAGTGCAGCGTGGCACAGCCCGTGGGATGCTATTTCGTGACCTTTGTAAAGTTCGACAGCTTCGGCAGGCTCCAGCTTAAAGTAATCTTTGCCGTTGAATCTCCATCCGCAGTATTTCACCATAGTACCGCTGTTTAAATTGATTGTAGCTTTAAGTCCATATTTATTCAGAATTTCTATCAGCTTTCTGTCAACGGTATGACCGTCATCAAAACTAAAAGTTATGGCTTTGTTGTATTTCATAATATATCAACACCTTTCCTACAGTATTTTAGCACAGCACCCATTATATGTCAAACAAAAAGCCGGATATGGTGCACATATCCGACTTTGAGAAAATGATTTATAATTCAACTTTAACCCAGGGTGTTTCAAGCGACTTTATTGCCGCTTCTCTTATAGCCATTACAGCGATAGTTTCCTTGTGGTCAACCTTAACATTGCCGTTTTCAAAGAAGTCCACAAGTTCTGTTGTAAAGCTGTCCCAGAAGTTTCCGTCTGCCTGAATATGCTCCAAAGTGCCGTCCTCGTAGCCAATCTGCATATCAAAGCCGTCACCCTTCATGGAGAATTCGGCATATCTGTCACCGGAAAACTCAATTACAAAGGAGGGATACTGCTTATCGCCTGTAAATGTAACGCTCTTTGCATCTGTTCCCATCATAAGAACGATTGGTTCAATCTGGTGGATGGAGTATATTTCCGTATTACCGGGGCCGAAAGAATGAATATTCTTTATACCTTCCTTTTTAAGTGCCTGATAGTTTGCCGCAAAGCGAAGGGCAGATGTGGTATAGCAGGGTGTACCGTGGGCATCTGCATTAGCAAATATTCTTTCTGCTGCCGCTTTGTCGGGTGCAAAGGTTTTGTCTACATAAGTTCTCTTGCCGCTTGCAAGTGCTTTTTCGCAGAGTCTTTCGTGGGTTTCCGGGTTATCGGGAGCAAGAACTATAAGTACATCACTTTTTTCGATAACTTCCTCAACGGTAGCGCAAAGTTCAACTCCGTACTTTTCGCACCACTCTTTGTTTGTCATACCGTGAGGGCAGTCTATTTCGCCGTAGCCGTAGCAAACCTTGTATTCACCGTTGGTTTCTTTGTCGAGAAACTCAGGGTAGTTGTCAGCGTGCCATTCGTTTAAATAATAATCTATAAATCCAACTTTTTTCATTATTGTACCTCTTTTAACTTGTCATTATTTCTAATATTAAACTGTCATTCTGAACGAAGTGAAGAATCTTCACAACAAATTATCCTAATACAACTTCCTGATGCTTTTCGGCTGATTCGTAGATAGCGCCCATCATCTCTGCAGTAATGATGTTTGTGTCAATGTGAGAGGGGAGCTTTTCGCCTGTCTGTATACATTTTACGAAGTTATCGATTTCGTTCTGGAACATATCCTGGTTTACAGTTTCAAAGGTTGTCTTTGTAAGCATACCGTTCTTTGTGGAGTAGAGAGTAAATTCTTTACCGTACTGGAGTCTTATGCCTCCCTTTGTACCCATAAAGTCGATGAACATTTCGTTTTCGCCGATATTCTGAGCCCATGCACCATTAAAGTTAATTACGGGACCTTCGGTTCTTACAATACCTGTAACGCCTTCCTCAACGGAATATACGCCGTCATATTTGGGAGGACCTGCCCACATATCTGTGTACACATATTCTTCCATGGGATTGCCGAGCTTAGAGAAGGTTTCGGCAGAAACAGTCTTAACCTTGGGGTCACCGCAGCAGTACATAACTATATCAAAGAAATGTACACCCCAGTCAATTGTAACACCGCCGCCGGCAATTTCCTTATCGGTAAATGCACCGCCAAGACCGGGAATGCTTCTGTGAGAACGGAAGCTTACATATACCTGATAGATTTCGCCAAGCTCACCTGCATCAATGATTTCCTTCATCTTGTTAACGTTATAGTTAAATCTGTTTACAACGCCGATGTTAAGCACTTTTCCTGTTTTGTGCTGAGCTTCCTGCATCTTTAACGCATCTTCATATACTCTTGCGGCAGGCTTTTCACAAAGAACGTTTTTGCCTGCTTCGAGAGCTGCAATTGTTATTTCGCTATGTACTTTATTGGGAGTACATACGGAAATAGCTTCGATTTCTGGGTCTGCAATAACTTCTCTGTAATCTGTAACTGCAATACCGCAACCGTACTTTTTAACGGCTTCTTCGGCACGTTCGGGGATAATATCGCAGAAGTATTTGATTTCTGCATCCTTATTGTTCATATAAGAGGGTATATGTGCATTGTTTGCAATAGTACCGCATCCGATAACTGCTACTTTCATTTTAACTTCCTCCTTGGAAAAAATATTTACAATATAATATTAACAGATATATGTTGTTGGATTCAATAATTATTTTTGCGGTTTTATAGTCAAAAAATTGTCCTTTGAGAGCAAAAATAATACTATTTGTGCTTTTTATACTGTCCGGGTGCCAACCCGGTTATCTTTTTGAAACTTTGTGAAAAGGAATGAGGTGATGAATACCCAAGTTTTTCGGATATTTCACCTATGGAAAGGTTCGATGTTTTCAGCAATTCAACGGAATAAGCAATCTTTTTTTCGGTAATGTACTGTTTAATGGATAATCCCATTTTTTCTTTGAATACATGAGAAAGATAGTATTCGCTATAGGACAACTTTTCTGCCACTTGCTTAACAGATGTTATATCGCGGAAATTTCTGTCTATATAACGCAGAGTATGATATATGGCAAGCCCCGAGTAAGAACTCTGATACTTATTGCCGGTGTTTTTTACGGAACCTTCAATA
>CAYXPV010000285.1:0-3002 GCA_964467285.1 uncultured Oscillospiraceae bacterium | reverse complement strand
GGAATTAAAAATTCTTTTGTTACCCAAAGACCCAAATGACGAAAAGAACGTTATTGTTGAAATCCGTGGCGGTGCCGGCGGTGATGAAGCTGCTCTTTTTGCGGCAGATTTACTTCGTATGTATTCTATGTATGCTGAAACATGCCGTTGGAAAGTTGAAATGCTTTCGGAAAGTCCCACGGATATCGGTGGATATAAAGAAGTATCTTTCGCTATAAACGGCAACGGTGCCTATAGCCGTCTGAAATTTGAAAGTGGTGTTCATCGAGTACAAAGAATCCCCTCAACAGAATCCGGCGGAAGAATACATACTTCCACAGTTACGGTAGCCGTACTGCCTGAGGTTGAGGAAGTTGAAGTTGAAATCAATCAAAATGATTTGCGTATTGATGTATTCAGAGCAGGCGGTCCCGGAGGACAGTGCGTTAATACTACGGATTCCGCAGTAAGAATTACCCATATTCCCACCGGTGTTGTTGTGTCTTGTCAGGATGAAAAATCCCAGCACAAGAATAAAGATAAAGCAATGAAGATTCTGCGTTCCAGAGTGTATGATATCTTTATACAACAGCAAAATGACGCCATAAGTGCAGAAAGAAAAAGTCAGGTTGGTACCGGTGACAGAAGTGAGAGAATCCGTACTTATAACTATCCGCAAGGACGTGTTACCGATCATCGTATAGGGCTTACCTTACACAAGCTCGATGCTGTTTTAAACGGTGATCTTAACGAAATAATCGATGCATTGATAACAACCGATCAGAGCGAAAAGCTTAAAATGAGTGATTCAACAAATGACTAAAATTATTAAAATTGACAATATTGAAGAAGCTGCTAAATGTATTTCAAAGGGCGGATTGGTTGTGTTTCCTACAGAAACTGTTTACGGTCTTGGAGCAGATGCATTTAACAACAGTGCAATTGACGGTATCTATAAAGCAAAAGGCAGACCAAGTGACAATCCACTGATTATCCACATAAGCAAAAAAGAGGATGTAAGTTCTCTTGCTGAATATGTCAGCAAAGAAGCACAATTGCTTATGGATGAATTTTGGCCGGGTCCCTTGACAATAATTTTTAATAAACTAGACACCGTTCCTTACAGAGTTACAGGCGGACTTGATACAGTTGCAGTAAGATGTCCTTCCAACGAAATCGCCCGTGGTTTAATCGACTTAAGCGGAAAATTTATTGCAGCTCCATCAGCCAATCTTTCCGGTAGTCCAAGCCCTACAAACATAAAACACGTTATTGATGATATGTTTGACAGGGTAGATTACATTATTGAATCCTCAGATTGTGAAATCGGTCTTGAATCAACTGTTATCGATTTAACCGCAGTTAATCCCGTGATACTGCGTCCCGGTGCAATTACTCTTGAAATGATTCAAAAATTATTACCTAAGGCTTCTCTTGACCCGGGTTTGTTGCAAGACAACGTTAAAGCGAAATGTCCCGGAATGAAATACAAACACTATTCGCCAAAGGCTGATGTGGAAATTGTATGCGGTGATAAGAATAAAGTTCGAAGTTATATTTGCGGCAAACTTTCAGTTGAAAGCAATTGTGGTGTTATGATTTACAAAGGCGGAGATTATGACAATGCCATTTGCGTTTTGTCTGCCGGAAATACTATGGAAGAATATGCTGCTAAGCTGTTTTATAATCTGAGGGTTTTTGACGAATACGGTGTAGATAAAGTATATGCTGAATTTAATGATGAAGCCGGTATCGGCGTTGCTGTTAAAAACAGATTATACAAAGCAGCAGGAAACAACATAACAAAGGTTTAAAAATATGAAGGTTTTATTTATTTGTACAGGTAACACTTGCAGAAGTCCCATTGCAGAGGCTTTCTATAATTATTTTTCTGAAAATAAGGAAGATGATTTTGCATTTTCAAGAGGGACAAATGTTTTTTTGCCTCAACCTATAAATCCAAAATCAGCAAATGCTTTGATTAAATCCTCAGTGCCGTTTAACCCTAACTTTACTTCTTGCCAGCTTTCTGCTAAAGATGTTGCAGATGCTGACCTTGTCCTTACAATGACATCAGAACAAAAGATGCTTTTGAAAAATGCATTTCCCGGACATAAGAATAAAATTTATTCATTATGCGAGAAAGCATACGGCAAGGATGGAAACATTGATGATCCTTTCGGCGGTGACGATGAAGTATACTTGAGTTGTTGCGCTGAAATTGCAAAGGCAGTTAAATGTGTTTATGAACAAAATTGTTAATGTAAATTTAAGTACTGATTATTCAAACGAAATTCATTATATAGAAAAATGTTGCTTTCCCGGAGATGCATGGTCATTGAACTCTGTAAAAGAAAGTATTTCAAATCCGCATTCTGTTCTGTTCGTTTGTATTGATGATGATAAAGTTATAGGTTTTATTAATATCTATAATATTTGCGGCGAAGCTGAACTTAATAGGATTGCTGTCCTTGAAGAATACAGAAAGAACAATGTTGCATCTTCAATGTTAAAGAATGCATTGATATTCCTTGCAGATAATGGATGTACAAGAATTGTTCTTGAAGTTAGAAGTTTAAACATTTCTGCAATAAATTTGTATAAAAAATTCGGTTTTAAAACAGATTGCGTAAGAAAAAATTATTATCAAAACCCGTCAGACGATGCAGTTTTGATGTCTTTGAATATTTAGGCGGTGATTATTTGTCATTAGTATTAGGTATTGAGTCGTCTTGCGATGAAACTTCTGTTTCTGTTGTGAGAAACGGTAGGGAAGTACTCTCTAACGTTATCTCCTCGCAGATTGATATACATAAATTATACGGTGGTGTTGTTCCCGAAATAGCATCACGTAAACATCTTGAAGTTATTAATACGGTTATAAAAGAAGCGCTTGATAATGCCAACGTAAGCCTTGAGGATATTGATTACATCGGCGTTACTTATGCACCGGGCCTTGTTGGTGCTTTGCTTGTTGGAGTTTCTGCTGCAAAAGCTCTTGCCTATGCCGCATCAAAACCACT
>CAYXPV010000284.1:0-3005 GCA_964467285.1 uncultured Oscillospiraceae bacterium | reverse complement strand
CAAACTCGAAAGTCTGCAAATGCTGATTATCACTGGGCTTGTAAGCACTTTTTCGAAACTAAATATTGCATTACGAATCAATTGCTCTACCGACTGAGCCACACCAGCGTACTATAAAATTATAACAAAAAAGGGGATTTAAGTCAATACCAAAGCTCTATTTTTACAGATTGGTTAAATTTGAGGCAAAAGTTTGACTTAACAGCAATCTAAATGTAAAATAAAAATATGGTAAAATTTTTGTTTACGGGAGGTTATTATGAAAAAACTTATTTCCATTATGCTGATTCTTGCTATGGTTTTTGTGGCAGGATGCAGTAAAGACGAAGAAAAGACTGCTGCTGAACCTAAACAGGATATGCAGATTGAAAGCGTTGAAGAGCTTTCAGACAACGAATTTATTGACATGCTTTCTACCGACACAAGACCCCTTGCAGTTATGATAGACAACGATGGCCCTTCCTCCAGACCACAGATTGGTCTTGAAAGTGCGTACATAGTATATGAAGTGATTGTTGAAGGCGGAGCATCCCGTATTATGGCACTTTTTAAAAACACTACCATAGAAAAGGTTGGTCCCATCCGTTCTTCCAGACATTATTTTCTTGACTATGCATTAGAACACGACGCTATTTATCTTCACGCAGGCTGGAGCCCCAAAGCAACAACCGACATCGGAAGCCTTGGTGTAAACAACATTAACGGAATTCAGGGTGATGACGGTGTGATTTTCTACAGAGATAACACCTACGACAATACATATCACAACCTTTATACAAGTGTTACGGATGCATATGAATATGCCGGTAAGAAAAAATACAAAACCGAGAGTGACATTACTTATTCCTGGTATGCCGATGAGGATTTTGACCTTAAGAAGGGCGATTCTGCTACAGAGGTCAGTGTACCGTATTCATCATTGTATACGGTAAATTACAAATATAATTCCGATTCAAAGGTATATGAGCGTTACATCGGTGCAAATCCCCATATGTCACAGACAGGTAACGGGCTTACTGCAAAGAATATCATCATATGCCATGTGCGTAACTATCCGTTAAATGACGGTCAGAATAAAGACCGCCAGGAGCTTGACACTTTAGGCAGCGGCACAGGCTATTACATCACCAATGGCAAGGCTGTTGAAATAACATGGAGCAAATCTTCCAGAACAGCCAAAACCGAATATAAGGATGCTGATGGCAACAGCCTTGTTATAAATCCCGGAAATACCTACATTCAGATTGTGCCTCGTGAATCGACCATTACAATCAAATAAATTGAATAATTATAGACGTATTACGATATAATATTAGTATGAAACCTGCTTTTGATTCCACATTGAGCGGAAACCTTTTAAAAGGTGATGAGGAATTTGAAAAGCAGGTTTTGTTTTGTTTGACAAAATAGTATAAAAATGTTATTATATTAAGTTGTATGATATATTAAGGTAGCTATACATATTTGGGAGGCAGATATGATTTATAATAATATACTGGAAGCAATGGGAAATACTCCATTGGTGCGTCTTAACAAAATGTCCGACGAAAACAGTGCGCAGATTCTTGTTAAGGTAGAAGGACAAAATGTATGCGGCTCTATAAAAACAAGAGTTGCTTATAATATGATTAAGGATGCGATGGATAGAGGTATAATTACCGAAAACAGCATTATTGTTGAACCCACCAGCGGTAATCAAGGCATTGGTTTGGCACTCGTGGGAGCAGTGATGGGTTACAAAACCATAATTATTATGCCCGACTCCGTAAGTGTTGAACGCAAAAAGCTGGTTGAACATTACGGCGCAGAAGTTATTCTTGTTCACGATGCAGGTAATATCGGAGCTTGTATAGATGAATGTTTGCAGCTTGCTCTCAAAATGCGTGATGAGAACCCCAATGTTTTCGTTCCTCAGCAGTTCGAAAATCCTGCAAATCCTTCTGTTCAACGTGAACAGACAGGTATGGAAATATTAAGTCAGGTTGACGGACCCATTCACGGTTTCTGCTCAGGTATCGGTACCGGCGGTACTATTACCGGAATCGGCGAAACCCTTAAATCCAAAAATCCCGATATGGAGATATGGGCGGTTGAACCGGAACACGCAGCAATTCTTTCCGGCGGTTCCATAGGAACACATATACAAATGGGTATAGGTGATGGACTCATACCTGCAATACTTAATCAGAACATATATGATGATATATGCATCATAAAAGATGAAGAAGCAATACGTACATCAAAGGAATTGGCAACCAAAGAAGGTTTAATGTGTGGAATATCAAGCGGAACCAATGTTGCCGCGGCAATAAAGCTTGCAAAAAAACTTGGCAAGGGAAAGACGGTAGTTACTGTTCTTCCGGATACTGCCGAAAGGTATTTTTCAACACCGCTTTTTGAATAAGGAGATACGAAAATGACACATACCGAAAATTCCATTGAAATTTCAAATCTAACCAAAGTATACGGTTCTACGAAAGTTCTCAAAAATATTTCGTTTAATGTAAAAAAAGGTGAAATTCTTGGCTTCCTTGGCTTGAATGGCGCGGGAAAGAGTACCACCATGAATATTGTTACAGGTTGCATAAGTCCTACGGAAGGCAGTGTATCTGTGTGCGGTTATGATGTACTCAGTCAACCTAAGCTTGCTAAATCTAAAATCGGATATTTGCCCGAAAATCCACCACTTTATTTTGATATGACAGTTTACGAGTATCTTGAGTTTGTATATGAGCTTAAGCGTTCACGTTTACCAAAAAAAGAACATCTTGCCGATATAATGGAAAGAGTCAAAATAACCCATATGTCACAAAGACTTATAAAGAATCTTTCCAAAGGTTACAAGCAGAGAGTTGGTCTTGCTCAGGCTATGGTTGGTGAACCCGAAATACTTATACTTGATGAACCTACCGTAGGTCTTGATCCCAAGCAGATTATAGAAATCCGTAATCTTATCAGAAGTCTTGCTAAAGACCATACCGTAATACTAAGTACTCACATTCTTC
>CAYXPV010000283.1:0-3006 GCA_964467285.1 uncultured Oscillospiraceae bacterium | reverse complement strand
ATTAAAGATGACTCCGTTGTTGTTTTCCAGAAAATCATACAAACCAATTTCGCTGAGGATTTCAAAGAACTTTTTGTTATTTGTAACAGAACAAACCTTGTGACTTCTGTGCCTCATATGCCTGTCTTCTACTTCAAGCATGGTTTTGTATGCAAGATTTCTGTCGGTGAACAAAAGCCCAATGCTGTAATCAACGCAATAAGGCATCTTGTATTCACCAAAATATTCAGCTTCAGTGCCTACAATAAAATAATATTTTTTCTCTGTCATTTCTTTGCCTCATTTATCCGTTATTGTTATTATTATTATTGTTGTTATTGCCGGAAGAACCGCAACCGCTGCAGCTTGAAGATGTAGAACAAGAAGAACAACTGGAAAAATATCCGGAATTATTTCTCATTCTGAATCCGTTAGGCGCTACAACCGCGTTGGTTACCACACAAGCAAGGGCTGTCATGGTTATTTTTTCAAAGGATGTTAAAATTTTTCTGTCACCAATATAAATAGAAGATTTCTTTTTGCCGTTTTTATCCACAAAAAGAATGACATCTTTGGTAAAAACAATTGTACCGTCCTCATTCTTCAAATAATTATACAAGTTTTCAACTTCGCTGTCATCCATTTCAATATAACTGCGAAGTTCCATGCAATGGGCAAGAAGCTTAACATCATTAAAAGTTTTTGGAGTTATATTTATCATTTAATTATCCTACGTGTTATCTGCATCCGGATAGTAGAACTCAATATTCTGGAATGGCAGATTCATGGCGTTTATGTGATAGTATGCATTGTTAAGATGCTTTTTGTAATGATAATCTCTTAGTGCAGTAGTGGTAAAAAACAGATTGTTTGCCTTGACTTTAGAAAGTTTGTCCTTGTACAATGCCAAAAGTGCCGTTAAATCCATACAGCAGTACCCTTCCTTGTCACAGGGTTCGGACATCAATGTACTTTTGAAAACCATATGAGTCATTATATGCTCCTGTTTTTCCCGTTGCTCATCGCCGTACACAACCATATCACCGCTTAAGAGCATTACGTAGAGGGCGTTATTTACGGGATAATCCGAAAGCCAATCCATTGTTTCCTTTTTCACATAAATCTTGATAGTGGTTTTCTCAGTTATAAATATATAGTTTCTATCTGTTTTGGTAAGCTGAGATTCCAGAGGGATTTCCTTGCCGTCAACCGAAAGTATAAAAGCTCCCGATGCATACACAAGTTGCAGTTTTGCATCTTTGGCTATAAGGTCCTCCAGACTGTTTTTCTCGGGTTCGGGTTTTGGAACAATGTGGGATTCCATAGGATGCATTTTTGTCATAAAACGATGAGTAAACTGAGGTGGCTTGTGCATATATCCCATATCCTCATACATTTTGCGCTGTAGCTTACAGGTATATGACTTACTTGTACCGTAGACTTTTTTCACAAAGGGACAACCTGTTCTGCAAAGGTGCAAGTACTCGCAATTTACACACTCTTCGGTAATGGTGGTTTCGTTGTGAGCAAGAAAGATTTTCTCTACCGCAACGCCCATAATCCGTTCTACAGAATCGGTATAAATATTGCCGTAATAAAAATCCTTGTGTCCCTGTCCTCTTACGCAAGAGTATATGTCACCGTTTTTCTCAAGGAGAAAGAACTTTTCACCGCAATTATCACTTGCGGAACAATAGTTAGGTGTAAACTCGGCAAACCATGCTTCATTGAGCCCCTGTTCAAGGGGAGTGCCCTTAAACTCTTTCTTCATTCGTTCGTATAGCTTCAGCTGATTATCTTCAGAAAGAGCAGTAAGCTTTACCTCAGCTTCTGTCTGTGGCTCAAAACCTATCATAAAGTTAAAATCATTCATATCCAGACAGGTATTGTCTGCCAGATATTTAATATCCTTGACTATGTCATCAAGATACTCAAAGTGTTCCTGAAATATGGTAGAAGAAACCTTCTTGCGATTGGGAAGTTTGCCGAGAAGCTCTACATTGCGGAGTATAGTCTGCAACGTTCCTTCCCCACCCTTGGTGACACGGTATTTATCGTGCAGTGCAAGGGGCAAATCCAAGCTGCCGCTTATGCTCACATCATAGTCGCGTATTGCATCTATGTGACGCTGCAGGTTGTACAAATTGGTTTTGATGTGAGGTCTGGATGACTTAAAACCGTATTCATCAAGAAGCTCTCTGTTTTCATTGTAATAATTGCTTATGTATGCGACAATATCTCTGAAATCTTCCTTGGAAAGAGTGGTAACCTCGCCTCCGTGAAGAGAAATATTGTAGGGAATAACGTCAGCTTCCCTCAGCTTATTTACAGCAAAATTCAAGGTTTCCAAATAGCCTTTATCACATTTTAATTCACTTGTGTTTTCCCCAAGATAGCAATAGCGACATTGCATATTGCAATTCATTGTAGGTACATACAAAAGGTGTATAAATCTTCTCATTAAAGGTACTCCTTGAATGTGGCATTAATCATATGTATAGTGTATCACCGTAGGGCTATCCTTAAAGGCTCTCTCATTTACATCGGTACTCCACGGCATATAAATTGACGTCAGTTCATCGCACTCACGAAAAGCCGAACTTCCGATTGATTCCAAACCTTCGGGAAGTGTAACACTTCTAAGTGAGCTGCACCCATGGAAGGCGTGAGCTGCAATTCTGTCTACATATTCCGGAATTACAATTACCTCCAAAGATTTACAATTTTCGAAGGTATTGCCCTTTATCTCTGTAATAAGTGCAGGCAGCTTTACGGACTTTAAGGATTTGCAATCCAAAAAGCTTTCTCCCCTGAGTTCCATAAGCGAATCGGGCAATTCAATACTTTCAAGATTTATGCATTCCTGAAAGCATGCTCCGCCGGCAGAAGAAAGATTAGTACTTAATTTTATTTCTCTTAAGCCCGAGCAATCCCTGAATACTGCTGAACCAATGGTGTGTACTGTATCGGGCATAGTGATTTTTTCAAGTTCATCACAATCGTAAAAAGCTCTGTCGCCTATTTCCA
>CAYXPV010000282.1:0-3053 GCA_964467285.1 uncultured Oscillospiraceae bacterium | reverse complement strand
AAATAATTTTTGTAAATTTTTAAAAAAAGTATTTAAAAATCAATATATTTGTGGTAGAATAACAATGTATATACATAATGAGAACCAAGAGGTGAATTTATGGGTAAATGTATAGCAGTTGCCAATCAAAAAGGCGGTGTTGGCAAAACCACCACAAGTGTAAACTTAAGTTCCTGTCTTGCTGCATACGGCAGGAAGGTTCTTCTCATAGATACCGACCCTCAGGGCAATGCCTCAAGCGGTGTCGGTCTGGCAAAAGAGGATGCACAAAAGAGTGTTTATGATGTTATTATAAACGGCGACAGTATGAATGATGTTGTAGTAGAAACAGATTATCATAATTTGTATCTATGTCCATCAAACATTAATCTTGCAGGTGCAGAGATTGAATTGGTGAGTGAGGATAACAGAGAATTCCTTTTGAAGGAAGCTCTTCGCGAGGTAAAGGACGATTACGATTTTATTATTATAGATTGTCCGCCTTCTCTTGGTCTTTTGACTCTTAATTCATTTGTATGCGCAGACAGCGTAATTATACCTATACAATGTGAATATTACGCTCTTGAGGGACTTAGCCAGCTTACAAATACCATACGTAAAATAAAAGCTGCTTTTAATCCTGACCTTGAAATAGAGGGTGTGCTTCTTACGATGTATGACACAAGGACAAACCTTTCGCTTCAAGTAGCAAGAGAAGTAAAGAAGTATTACGGTGCAAAACTTTATAAGTCCGTAATACCGAGAAATGTAAGACTTAGTGAAGCGCCAAGTTTCGGACAGCCAATCAAGGTATATGATAAAAATTCCAAAGGAAGCGCTTGCTATATGAATCTGGCGTCTGAAGTTATTCAGGCGAATATGAAAAGAGGTGAGTTGTAATGGCAAGGAAAGGTCTTGGAAAAGGTCTTGATGCGCTTTTGGGAGAAGCAAAGGCAGATGATATTATTGCTCCCAAGCCCACGGTTAAAGCCAGAGAATATGTTGAAAGCATCAAGATTGTGGATATAGAACCCAATCCCGAGCAGCCCAGAAGCGACTTTGACGAGGAAAGCCTCGAAGAGCTAGCAATGTCTATTAAAGAGCATGGGGTTATAACACCTATTATTGTTAAAAGGGCAGACAACGGTTTCTATCAGATAGTAGCAGGGGAAAGAAGATGGAGAGCCTCAAAAAAGGCCGGTCTTAAAAAGATACCTGCCATTGTAAAGGAATTTACCGATATCCAGACTCAGGAAGTAGCTCTTATTGAAAATCTTCAGCGAAAGGATTTAAATCCTGTTGAAGAAGCTCTCGGCTATAAAAAGCTTATGGAGGATTTCTCCCTTACACAGGAGGAAATTGCACAGAAGATGGGCAAAAGCAGAAGCTCCGTTGCAAACAGTTTAAGACTTCTTGCGCTGTCTGAAGAAGTATTGGCTTTGGTGCGCAAGGGCGAACTTTCTTTCGGACATGCCAAGGTAATTCTTTCTGCAAGCAGTAAAACTTTGCAGAAGGAGATAGCACAAAAGGTAATAAAAGAAGGTCTCAGTGTTCGTGCTACGGAAGAGCTTGTAAATAAAAAACCCTTAAAGCCCAAAAAAGAAAAGAAGATAGATCTTAATCTTCAGTTGGCTTTCAAAGAAATTGAAAAGACTATGTCGTCTTCTTTGGGAACCAATGTTAAAATTTCTTCAAAAGGCAATAAGGGTACTATTCAGATTGAATATTATTCTTCCGAACAGCTTGAAAAAATCGTAAAGGTTCTCAGCAAAAAATAAAATGACAATTTTAAAGTTTTGCGAAATCTTTTGAAAAAAGCCTCAAAAACCCATCCTCTGTAATGAGTTTTCCTAAGTAGGGTAAGGTAGTTTTGCGTTCGAATCAAAAAGCCTTGGAAAATGGCAATTTTGAGCTTATAAGGGCATGGGTGAAAATATTTTTTTAAAATATGGTAGGAGTGATAGAATTGAGACAAAATACAAAATTTGTCTGGATGTATGGAGCAATATTGTTTTCATTTGCGTTAATTCTGATTTTGTATGCCGGACTTTCAACTAAAAATGAAGAAAAATTGAGTAACAGTCTTTCTTCGTTGACAAGAGATATTTCAGAACTCAAAACAGAACGCACCAAACTGTATAAACAGATAGAGGATTTGGAACAGCAAATTGCAGATAAGGAACATAGCAAGATAAAGTTCTACGAGAAACTTGAAAAAGCATTGCAGGAAGGCGAGGGTGACGCCAAGGTTAACGAAGTTTTAATAAGTGCTTTGAAGGAGAAAAAAGTCGGAAACAATCTGTTGGCCAAAGAAGCGGTTTCTCAATTGGATTTATCCAAGATGTCAGAATTTCAAAAATATGTGTACGAAATAATAAACGAATAATGGAGAGTGGACAAAATGTTAGATATCAGACTTATAAGAAACGAAACAGAAAAAGTTAAGGCGGCACTTGCCAGAAGAAAAGAAGAAGTTGACATTGATGCAATACTTGCACTTGATGCTTCCAAGAGAGAGCTTCTTTTTGAAGTAGAAGGTCTTAAGAGCAAGCAGAACGAAGTAAGCAAAAAAATTCCTGCCATGAAAAAGGCAGGAGAAGATGTTGCTCCCGTTTTTGCAGAAATGAAGGAACTTTCCGACAAAATCAAGGAAATGGACGAGAAGGTAAGATTAATTGACGAGGAATTTACAGCAAAAATGCTTACAATTCCCAACCTGCCCAATCCCGAAGTTCCCGATGGTAATACCGATGAAGACAATATTGAAATAAGAAAGTTCATGGAACCCACAAAATTTTCTTTCGAACCTAAGGCTCATTGGGATATAGGTGCAGATCTCGGAATAATTGATGCCCCTACAGCAGGTAAGGTAACAGGTACCAGATTTACCTTCTACAAAGGTTTGGGTGCTCGTCTTGAAAGAGCTGTTATTAACTTCTATCTTGATACTCACACCACCGAGAGTGGATATACAGAAATATTCCCTCCCTATATGGTTCACAGAAGAAGTATGGTAGGTACAGGTCAGCTTCCTAAGTTTGAAGAAGACGCATTTAAGGTTCAGGGTACAGATT
>CAYXPV010000281.1:0-3056 GCA_964467285.1 uncultured Oscillospiraceae bacterium | reverse complement strand
CCGCATTCCTTTGCAAGCTCAAAAGCATCCTTGAAATTGGCATCAAGGAACTCACGTTTGTGACAGTCGGAGCTTACGGTAATCATTGCTCCGTGAGCTTTTAGTTCCTTAAGAATATGCTTTGAAGGATAAACACTTGTGCGATAGCCTCTTGGTATAGGACCCGTGTTTATTTCAAAAATCTTTATTTTCTCACATACCGAAAGGATTGACTCCAGAGCAACATTCAGATATTCCTTTCCGTTTTCGTCGAAAACACCCAGCTTTTCGTTATTTTTGGTTATAATATCACAATGACCAACTATATCGAAGTTATACACATCCGGAAGTGTGGCAAGGGTTTTATAGTACTCTTTAACCATTGCCATTGCATCGCCGTTAAAGTGATTTTCCACAAGGCTAAGTACATCCTTTGCACTGCAGTCAAAGTTATGCATCTCACCGTTTCTTTCAAAATAATGGCAAGAGCCTATGGTGTAGTCATAGCCTTTCATATCATCTTCGGAATAGCGTTCGTACTCTATGCCGGCGTAGATATCTATGGTACCTTTGTATTTTTCCTTTAAAGAAGCAATATCCGCAAGGTAACGGGGTTTGTCCTCAGGTCTGAGACCTGCGTTTTCGTATGGCATGTATGAGTGACTTGAAAAACCTATGGAATAAAATCCTTTTTCAATGGCTGTGGTTACAACCTCTTTCATGGTGTTTTTGCCATCGCAGTATGTGCAGTGGGTATGTAAATTTTGAAGTTTCATAGTATTATGCTCTTTGTACAAATTATAATTACCAAATAAGGAAATCTACTCCCTTAAGCTTACAGAGTGCCTCTACAAAGAAGAAGTCGCCGTAAATGATGGGGATATGTACACCCTTAGCCGCACTTTCGGTAAGGGGGTATCTTTCGGTACCCATAAGAACAAGTGCATCCTGTTCTTCTGTGTAGTCGCAGAAGTGTTCGTCTGTAGCCTTAAGAAGGTTGATAGCTGCTTCTGTGTACATCTTAGCTTCAGTGGGACTTACAAACTTTGCAAGCTCTAAAAGACCGCAAGCTGTACATACGCCTGCTGTGCTGTCGTAAAGTACGGGCTCTATGGGTGACTTAAAGTCTACCAGAGTCTTGTAGTCTGTAGCTGCAGCATTTGCTATAAAGTAGTTAGCTGTCTTTATAGCGGCATCAAGGTATTCCTTCTTGCCTGTGTGAATGTAAGAAAGAACCGTGCCGTATACTGCCCAGGCAAGACCTCTTGACCAGCAAGACACATCTGCATAACCCTGTCCGCCGTATACTCTTACAACTTCATCGGTATCAATCTTGTGTTCTACAATATGATTTACGCTACCGTCTTCGCGAATGTGGTCGCGGATAGCCATATCACAATGGCTCATAGCAATTCTCTTGAATCTGTCTACATTCCGTTCCTTGGAAGCCCAGTAAAGAAGGGGTATATTCATAAGACAGTCAATAATGGACCAGCCTTCATGCTGTGCACCGTTCCATGCACTTATAAACTTACCGTCGATATTGTATCTGGAAGCAAGTGTGCAAGCTGCATACATATTTCTGAGGAAGGACTTTCTGTCACCTGTAATTCTGTAGGAAGCACCTGCTGTAAGGTGATACATAAAACCTACGTCATGGTGGAGACCTTCGTATTTTTCCAAACCAAGGTCGAGGAGTTCCTCGTTGCGCTGTGCGGTTTTCTTAAATTCTTCGTTGTCTGTAGCAAGATACATAAGCCACATCATACCGCCCCAGAAACCGTTTGTCCACCAGTTGGGACGTGTTTCGTAGCAGTTATCGTGTACACCGTCTACAGTTGTATACGGAATCTTGTCGCGGCTTTTTACAGCTACGCGGGCAAGCTTCTTTTCGACCTTTGCCCAGGTTTCGTCAAGCCAAGCCTGGTTTTGACTGATAACATTCTTATCCATTATATTTCCTCCGTTAATTACTTTGTTACTAAAATTATATCATTTTGCATTATTATCAAGTTTTGTTTATATTTCAGGTACCGGGTTAATCTTTTCTTCTGCACCACCGTTTTTAAGCGAGCGTTCCATAGCGTTCAGGATAAATACGGGAGCAATGAAGTCCTTGTAGTTCTCCCCTTCATCATTGCCGCGAAGTACGTCAACGAATTTGGTAAACTCAATGAGATAGCCGTTTATTGTTTCAAACTGCGCACCTTCCATACCTTCCGAACCACCCATATAGGCGTAGTACTTGTGACAACCCTTGGTAAGAACTGCAGTAACGTCGCATTCCTCATAGCGTACGGTACTTGTGATAACATCTCCGTTTTCCAGAGATACCACACTTAATGGATAGTTACCGAACACAGTCATCATGGACTGAATAAGGTGCTGACTGTAGAAATAGAAGCCGCCGTACTGTTCCCACTGAACATCGGGCGCTCTGAAATAACCGCCGAAGATTTTGCCGAGACTTCCGTCTTCCTTCATTTGACGGAGCTTTTTAAGTATGGGCTGATAAATACAGCTTGAACCCCCGGTCACCTTAACGCCGTTTGCCTTTAAGTCCTTCATAAAGTCGATGGCATCCTGCTCGGAAATGGTGATGGGCTTATCTATAAACATAGGTATGCCGCTTTCGATATAAGGCTTGGCATATTTATAGTGGTTATCGCCGTGACGAGCTGTAACCACAAGACCGTCTATCTTGCCTACAAAAGCGTCATAGGAATCTGCAATTTCAACTCCGTATTCCTCTTTGAGCTTTGCCATTGCCTCGGGTTCGTCGGAATACACACCAACAACCTCTATATCTTCAAACATTTTTTCTTTGATTAAGAAATCAAGGAAAGCATTTGCATGGGAGTTTTCGCAACCTAAGATTGCTATTTTATACATAATATTTCCTCCAGTTGAACAAAAAGGCATAGTAAGCATTACTACGCCCTTTGTATCGTTTAATTATCTCTGTACACGACCGGAACCGTCGCCGCCTGCAAGACCTTCTACGTCTGCACGGCTTACTAAGTTGAAGTCACCGGGGATTGTGTGCTTTAATGCAGATGCTGCAACACCGAATTCAA
>CAYXPV010000280.1:0-3077 GCA_964467285.1 uncultured Oscillospiraceae bacterium | reverse complement strand
TTAATGCAAAAAGCCGCTTGAAATCTGGCTTTTCAGACTTTTACAAACGGCTAAACAAAAATACATAAAAAGGAGAAAATGAAAATGATTGAAAAGAAAGTGGTAAACTTACCCGTAAAGATTTTTGAAACCCGTGAAGAAATGGGCGTAGATTCCGCTATCCGTGTTGCAGAAGTTATCAACGCGGCTATTGCAGAAAAAGGCGAAGCAAACGTTGTATTTGCGGCAGCTCCCTCTCAGGACGATATGCTTGAAAACCTCTTGAAGCAGGATATCGACTGGACAAAGGTTCGTGCTTTCCATCAGGACGAGTACATAGGCATTGCAGACGACGAGCCTGCAGGCTTCGGTAACTTCCTTGACCGTGCAATCTTCAAGAAGGTTAGCTTTAAGGAAATCCACTACCTCCGTTGTGCAGCCGATGAAGCTGACGCAAAGTGTGAAGAATACACAAAGCTTCTTAAGGACTACCCCATCGACATTATCCTTCTGGGTATCGGCGAAAACGGTCACCTTGCATTCAATGACCCTGCAGTTGCAGACTTTGAAGACCCCAAGATGATTAAGATAGTTGAGCTTGACGATGTATGCCGTCAGCAGCAGGTTAACGACGGTTGCTTTGCAACTCTTAACGATGTTCCCAAGCAGGCAATGAGCCTTACAATGTCTTTCATTATGTCCGTACCCCACGCGGTTTGCGTAGTTCCCACAATCCGTAAGGCAAACGCTGTATACAATGCATTAAACGGCCCCGTAACCACAGCTTGCCCTGCAAGTATCTTAAGAAATCATAACGATGCTATCCTCTACCTTGACAAGGACAGCGCTTCCAAAATTCTTTAATTGATTGTAATTTAAAGGAGTATATAATTATGAAAAAATTAAGAGTACTTATAATCGGTGCTGCCTTTTCCGCAGACCTTCACTCCGACGGCTACAGCAGAATTATGGATAAGGTTGACATCGTAGGTATCTGCGACAAGAATACCGATGCCATAAAGACCTTAGCCGACAGATACGGCTTTACGGGCTATGAAGTATACGATAACTACGACGAAGCTATCCAAAAATGCGATTGTGATGTAGTTGACATCTGTATGCCCAACTTCCTTCACCACGACGTAGCTATAAAGGCTATGAATGCAGGTCACGATATTATATGCGAAAAGCCTCTTGCAACCACAGTTGAAGATGCTTACGATATGGTTAAAACCGCAAAGGAACTTGGCAAGCACATTTACTATGCCGAGGACTGGCTCTTTGCACCTGCTTTCAGAAAGGCAATATCCATAATCGAAAGCGGTCAGCTGGGCAAGATGCTCTATGTAAGAGCAAGAGAATGCCACAGCGGTTCTCACAGCCCCTTTGCACAGACAATTAAGTACTGTGGCGGCGGTTGTATGGTACACCTTGGTGTTCACCCCGTAGCATTTATGATGGCTATGAAGGACAACAAATGGTCCGAGCTTGCTGCAATGACTTCCGGCGGCGGCGAAAACAACATTGTTCACCAGAAGATGGAGGGCGAGGATTGGGCAGGCGCATTTATGAGATTCCAGGACGGAACCTACGCCACACTCGAAGCTAACTACATTACCACAGGCGGTATGGAAGATATTCTTGACGTCTACTGCGAAAAAGGTACAATTCACGTTGACCTTTCCTTCCGTGGCCCCCTTCAGGTATTCTCCATCCCCGGTCTTGACTACACCATAGAAAAGGCAGAAGTTACCACAGGCTGGTCCAATGTAGCCGTAGACGAAAAGTACAACCTCGGTTACTGCGGCGAAATCAATCACTTTGTAGACTGTGCCCTTGAAGGCAAGGACGCTCAGGTAGGTCTCAGAGGTATTGACGGCTACGAAACACTTAAGGTTATTAACCTTATTTACAAAGCATCTAAGGAAGGCGTAAATATTAAAAATACAGGCGAGGAAGTGTAATATATGAATAAAAATGATATACAAATCCCCGTAACCATTGGCGGTGTGACTTTTAAAAACCCATTCTTCGTGGCTTCCGGTCCTACCACCAAAAATGTAAGACAGTTAATAGAAATAGAAAAAACAGGTTGGGCTGCGGCATCTATCAAATTAAGCATTGACCCTGCTCCCTACATAAACAGAAAGCCCCGTTACTCCCTTTTTAAGGACAGAGATGCCCTTGCATTTACTGCAGAAAAGCGTCTTACCTTTGAGGAAGGACTTAAGCTTATCCGTGATGCAAAGCCTAAGCTTCATGACCTTAAGCTTATGGCAAACATCACCTATGCAGGTGACGATGGGGTTTCCGGTTGGGTAAACATGGCACAGAAGTTTGAAGAAGCCGGTGCAGACATCATCGAGCTTAATATGTGTTGCCCCAACATGAGCTACAATATGGAAATGACCTCCGGCGGTAAAGAAACCGGTAAAAAGCAGACCGGTGCAAGTATGGGTCAGCAGGCAAATGTAGCTGCCGAAATTGCAAAAGCTGTTAAAGAAGCAATATCTATCCCCCTCTTTGTAAAGCTTACACCCGAGGGCGGACAGATTGCACAGGTGGCAAAGGCTCTCTATGAAGCCGGCGCTGATGCCGTAGGCGGTACAGGTAACAGACTTGGTATGCCCCCTATTGACATTGATGACCCGGGCAAGGCTTTCTACCACTTGCAGAAGGAAATATCCATGGGTTGCCATTGCGGTAAGTGGCTCAAGCCTCTTGCACAGCGTGACACCTACGAAATCCGCAAGGTTTGCGGTATGGATGCTCCCATTATGGCGGCAGGCGGTATTACCGACTGGCGTGATGCGGTAGAGATGATTCTTTGCGGCGGTAACCTCCTTGGTGTATGTGCGGAAACTCTCATTTCCGGTTATGACATTGTACGACCTATGATTGCAGGTCTTGACAAATATATGCAGGAACACGGCTATACCGACCTTTCCCAGATGCAGGGACTTGTGGTACCTCAGGTACGCACGGCAAACGATGTAACCATCTTTGCAGGTCATGCTCAGGTTAAGGAACCTAACTTAAGCGCTCCCTGTAAGAGTGCTTGTCCCCACCATGTTCCCATTCAGGCATATATACAGAAA
>CAYXPV010000279.1:0-3082 GCA_964467285.1 uncultured Oscillospiraceae bacterium | reverse complement strand
TTATATTATCCGTATGTCTTTGTTTCAATTGACAAATTCTTTATTTTATTGTAAAATACCGTCAAGGTGATTTTGCGAATTTTAGTTGAGTTTTTAGGTTTTTATATAGTTTTATTGTAATTTTCAGGAGTGTAATATGTATATAAAATATGACGAACTGTGCAGTACGGATTTTACTTTTTCGGACATTTTTGCCTGCAGATTGAATAACGAAGGTAACATAGAATACAATTACGAAAACAGCGGAAGAACAAAGCATCTTGTTTTTTGCCAGCTTAATAACAAAAGACATTACTATTACGGCAATACCCACATCTGCACCATTGTACCGGGTGATATTATTTTTCTGCCCCACGGCGAAAATACCGTTCCAACATTACCGATGATGCAAATGACGGAATAGGAATTTCCTTCAATATGTTTTCACAAAAGGGAGAACCAATCTTTTTTGACGAACGTCTGAAGGTATTTCACCAGAAAAGCAACAGCGAGATATACAAGAGATTAAAAAGAATTCTGTATTCCGCGCTTAACCCCTCGGGAAATCTTTTAAGACTCAAAGGAGAACTGTATTCACTTCTTGATGAACTGTTTGCAAACAAAGAAAAGAGAGAGGATTTTGATGAGGTTTTCAAAGACATAATGGCGGCAGTAAATATTATTGAAAGAACTCCGGAAAATAATTTTTCCGTAAAGGAACTGGCGGATTTATGTCATATGAGCGAATCCTCGTTTTTAAGAAAATTCAAAGATTACTCCGGCGGTATTGCACCGGTTAAATACAGAAACAACATCCGCTTTATGCTTGCGGAGGAATTGGCATCATCTCACCTGAACATGAACGAAATTGCAGAAAAGCTTGGATTTTATGACGGAAGCCACCTTTGCAAAATGTACAAAGAAGCTAAAGGATATACATTAAAAAAGAAATCTCACACCGATATTTAATCGATGTGAGATTTCTTGATTTATTCTCCGTATCTTTTATTAAGATAATTTCGTAGTACTGTAATTGCATAGGCGGCGGTTTCAACTTCGATTCCGTCACCGAAACGATTTAAGGTAAGCTCCATATTGTATACACCGCTATACCCTACTTCGTCCAACGCATCGAATACATCGTCCCAGTTTATGCACCCTGTAAAGGGTATTTTGTGTTGGTCGGTTAAGGTATCGTTATCGTTAAGATGCAGAACCTTAAGGGGCGAGCCGAGCATCCTTATAACATCTGCAGGGTTGGGGTTGTTATACCTCATAGCTTTGTTGGAATGTCCCGTATCGGCACACATTACAAAATGCTCCTTAAATTCATCCACAGAAGCAATTTTGTTGTAGGTAATAAGAAATTCCTTTATATTGCCGAAGAAGTCGCAACAGTTGTATTTGTCACAATCACCAAAGGTTTCGGTGGCAATTTTGACGCCGTACTTTACCGCAAAAGGAAGTATGGAAGTAAACATATCATAATTAAGCTTGTGCATTGTCTCCCTCGGTGTATCTGCACCAAATCTTGCACTGTTTATGCTGTGAAACACGGTGTATTCACTTCCCAGAGCAGCAGTTGCAAGGCAGTCAAGACGTGCGTTTTCAAAATATATCTTATTTTGCTCCGCATCAAGGCTGTAGCCGTTAAGTCTGCCGTGAGTCTGGCATATTTCCATGCCGATTTCTTTGGCATAATCTCTTATGGAATTAAAATATGCAACGATTTCCTCATCGGATTTATGATATATATTTTCCGGCTCCGACTCTGAAACCGTAAACCAGCTAAGGTCAAAGTCAACTGCATCGGCACCGATTTCTTTGGCTATTTTAAGAGCTTCCTTATCGGAGAATTTGCGTTGCAAGGCTCCGCAGGAAAAAGCTATTTTTCTTTTCATCATTTCACCTGTCTGTTTTTGATTTCCATATAGTATTCATAGGAAGTACCTGTGCTTAATGGCTCAATATATGTAGGAGATTTCTTAAGCTCTTCTTCGGTGGGATAGCTTCCGTATAACCCGGAGCAAAGACCGCTATGGTCACTTCCACCTGATATTAAAAGATTATATTTTTTGGCAATTTCCATAGCTTTATTTCTTCTTTCGCTATTAAGGTCGGCGTGTTCAACCTCGATGCCGTCTATGCCCCATCCGACAATTTTTTCTATATTTTCAAAATGTCTCTCAGCGGGATGTGCAACAATGGCAATACCTCCGGCACGGTGAACAAGGTCTATCATCTGAGGGAAAGTAAGATAATCAAAGTCAGGCTTATATTTTGCACGTTGGTAACGGAAATTCCGAATAAACCATTCCATATACTCACTCTCTTCAACAAGTCCTTTAGCCTGCATTGCCCTGAACACATGGTTATTGCAAAGCCATTTTATGCCTTTGTTAAAATCCAGAACTTCCTGCCAGGTTATGCCGGATATATTTCCTTTTTCCACAGCTTCATCAAAACAGCCTTTGGTTGTGGTTACGGTAACCTGAGCCATATCATCAAGATACTTTTTCATTTCGGGATACTCCGGGTCAAAATGAAAACCCACAAGATGTGTTTCTATTGGCTCAGAAACTGTAAATTCCGTACCGAATATACATTCCATACCGTGTTTTTCGCAGGCTTCTGCAAGCTCACCGTATGCGGTAGCCGTGTCGTGGTCTGTTATGGCAAGAGCCTTGTAGCCCTCATCTTTGGCGGTAATTACAAGTTCCTCGGGAGTAAGCGCTCCGTCGGAATGGGTTGAATGAAGATGTAAGTTAGCATAAAAGTCCATAGTAAATCTCCTTATACACAAAAATTGGGCGTGCAAAAAGCACGCCCGGTATATTTATCAATAGTTTTCTGCGTGTACTTCAAAATAACTCTGAGGATGTGCACATGTAGGACAAAGTTCGGGAGCTTCTGTTCCCACAACAATATGACCGCAGTTACGGCATTCCCATACCTTAACCTCGCTCTTTTTGAATACTTCTGCAGTTTCTACATTCTTAAGAAGTGCTCTGTAGCGTTCTTCGTGATGCTTTTCAATAGCTGCTACAAGGCGGAATTTTGCAGCAAGCTCGGGGAAACCTTCCTTCTCGGCAGTTTCAGCAAA
>CAYXPV010000278.1:0-3092 GCA_964467285.1 uncultured Oscillospiraceae bacterium | reverse complement strand
TTAAGGGCGGATAATTACGGACTGAAAATAATGGAAATGCTAAATGACAAAAACTGTGATTATCATTACGTGTGGTTGGGAATAAAGAAAAGCTACGGAAGATTTGAAGAGGGCATTGGGTTTCTGCTTAAGAACGAGCCTCTGCGCTTTCGTCACATTCTGTTAAGTAAAACCGACAATACAGATAATTGGAAAAAACGTATGGCACTTGGCGTTAAGTATGATGGGGCATGGCTCTATAGCGTTCACATGGGACGCTGGGACGATAAAGAAGAACCTTTTCAAAGTCAATGGAACATTCTGAACAATAGTATAGGAATTAACGAAAAGGCTATTCTTATGGGAGACTTTAATGCACCATCGGATGCATTATATGAAAGTTATGATGCTGTTTTATCAGACGGTTGGAAGGACAGTTATACTCTTGCAAAAGATAAAGATGACGGATTTACCGTTAAAGGAAATATAGACGGTTGGAAAGATAAAAAAGAGGATTTTTCAAAAAAACGCATTGACTATATTTTTACGAATTATAATTGTAATATCTTATCTTCTCAAACGGTTTTTAACGGTAAAAATCAAGAAATAATTTCCGATCATTACGCAGTAGAAGTTAATATGGAAGGATGAGATTACTTTGAGAAAAAGTGGTATTTTAATGCCTGTAACTTCCTTGCCCTCCGAATATGGAATAGGTTGCTTTTCAAAGTCGGCGTATGATTTTATAGATTGGCTGAAAGCCTCGGGACAATCCTATTGGCAGATATTGCCCCTCGGGCCGACGGGGTTTGGCGATTCACCGTACCAGAGTTTTTCAACTTTTGCAGGTAACCCTTATATGATTAGTCTTAAAGAGCTTATCCGGGAGGATTTACTCACCAAAGAAGAATGTGACAGTAGTGGTTTAAAGCAAAGCACAAGTTATGTGGACTATCAGGTACAATATTTATACCGTATGCCCCTTTTAAAAAAAGCATTTAAAAGATGGAACCCTTCCGCGGATAAGAAATACTGTAAATTTATTGAAGATAACTCCTTTTGGCTGGATGACTATGCATTGTTTTGTGCTGTTAAAGAATCTTATGGCGGCAAGTCTATAGAACATTGGGATAAAGCTGTTTTACGAAAAGACAGCGCAATAATTGAGAAACTTAAATCGGAACTTGAAGAAAATATAGCTTTTACCAAGTTCGTTCAGTATAAATTCCGTAATGAGTGGTTTAAACTCAAAAATTATGCTAACAAAAAAGGTATAGGAATAATAGGGGATATACCCATCTATGTTTCCTATGACAGCGCCGATGTATGGTCAGAACCAAGGCTTTTTGATTTGGATGAAAATTTACTTCCGAATAATGTGGCAGGTTGTCCTCCCGATGGATTCTCTAAAACCGGACAGCTTTGGGGTAATCCTTTATACAACTGGAAAGAGCACGAAAAAGACGATTTCGCTTGGTGGGTTAAAAGGGTAGAATATTCGTTAGGTCTGTATGATTTATTACGAATTGACCATTTCCGAGGTTTTGATGAGTATTATTCCGTAAAGTACAAAAGTGCAGATGCTAAAGTAGGAAAGTGGTGTAAAGGCCCCGGCATTAAACTGTTTAACGCAATAAAGGAATCTCTTTCAAATGATAACATTATAGCGGAGGACTTAGGCTTTGTAACCCCTTCCGTTAAAGCTCTTCTTGAAGAATGCGGATATCCGGGTATGAAGGTTTTGCAGTTTGCTTTTGATTTAAGAGATACCGGGGACACAAACAGTTATCTTCCCCATAATTACCCAAAAAAATCTGTTGCATACACCGGTACACACGACAATCAGACACTTCGCACCTGGTTTGATACCCTTTCTTTAAAGGAACAGAATAATGTAAGGGAATACCTTTGTGATTTCTTTACGCCGGATTCTGCCCTTAACTTTCCCCTTATTGCTCTTATAATGCGAAGCAATGCCAAACTTTGCATTGTTCCGATTCAGGACTGGCTATCTCTTGGTGACGAAGCAAGAATAAATACACCTTCAACAGTAGGAAAAAATTGGCGTTGGAGGTTAAGTAAAAATCAGTTGGACCGCAAACTCTCGGAAAAAATATATAATATGACACATATGTATGCAAGACTATGATTTTCTTGACTTTAAATTGAGTATTATTTATAATTATCTCAGTACTAATGAGGAGACCGGGAAAATGAATGTGATAGTTTGTGTTGATAACCGTATGGGTGTTATGTTCAATAAAAGACGTCAAAGCCGTGACCGTATACTTTGTCAAAAAGTGGCAGATACGGTTGCGGATAATAAATTACTTTTAAACAGTTATTCTGCAGATTTGTTTGATAGTTTTAATATAGATATTGTAGTAGATGACGAGTTTTTAAAAAACGCCCAAAACGGTGATTTTTGCTTTTGTGAGGGAGCAGAGTTAAAACCTTTTACAAATAAAATTGAAAAGCTTATTGTTTTCAGGTGGAACAGAGATTATCCCTATGACCAAACCCTTGATATAGATATTTCCGCCGGGTGGTCCATGGTTAAAAATGAAGAATTTGAGGGATCGTCACACGATAAAATCACAATGGAAGTTTATGTGAGGTAATTTGCATGAAAAAACTGCTTAGTTTTATTTTTGTTCTGTTTTTGCTTTTAACCGTTGCTTGTGCTAAAGATATTTCAGTTATTGTTGACGATAATAAGCTTCAATTTGATGTTCCGCCAACAGTTTCCGAGGGAAGAACTCTTGTGCCTGTACGGGGTATTTTTGAATCTCTCGGCGCTACGGTGGAATGGAACGGTGAAACCCGTACCGTAACTTCAAGCAGAGCTGATACGGTTGTGACACTTACCCTTGGCGAAGATGTTATGTATGTTAACGGTAACAAATATTTGCTTGATGTTCCTGCCTGTGCTGTTGACGGCAGAACTCTTGTTCCGGTGAGGGCGATTTCCGAAGCATACGGAAGTCTTGTTTCATGGAATCCGTCAATAAGTACGGTTCATATAAAGAGTCTGTCGAAAGCTATAATAAGCCCGGCAGAATATAAGGACACGCCTTACTGTGTTGTTAATAACAATGTGCCGTATTTTAACA
>CAYXPV010000277.1:0-3099 GCA_964467285.1 uncultured Oscillospiraceae bacterium | reverse complement strand
GTTACGGTAGTTATCCCCTATGGGGCAAAGTGCATTTACAAATACAAGAGAGTTGCAACGAATTGCAGTTTCTTTGCATTTATTTAAAAGCACATCTATGTACTTTTTATGATAGTAAAGCGTTTCCTCAAGATTTGTCGTAGCACAAGGTACATCACTATACTCGGGAAGCACTATTATATCCATACTTTCATCACATTCGGAAAGTTTGGTCATTTTATATTCAAAATACTCCTCCGACAATGACAAGTCACGGGAATAGGGAGGCTGAATTACACAAGCTTTCATATGCACCATCCTTTTTTATTTTCTTACACCATTATACATCTCAAAACATCTTTTGTAAACAATAAAATCCGCACAAATATACGTGATTTGTGCGGATTTGCTTTTATTTGATTTCAAGCGGATATTTCATTCCGATTTTTTCATATTTGGCAGGAGCAAGAGTATTGTATGTGAGTCTTTCCCAAGTGTCATTTCCTGCAATTTTTGAAAGTGCTTCAAGATTTTCTTCCGTATCTGTAATTCCCGGAATCAGGGGTGTCCGTAAAACATACGGCGTTCCCGATTTACGGAGGTTGTGGAGATTTTTAAGTATAAGCTTGTTGGAAACACCTGTGTATTTTGTGTGAAGTTCATCGTCGGCAAGCTTTAAGTCAAACATCACATAGTCCACCTTATCCACAACACGGCAAAACAGGCTTTCCTCTGCATACCCGCAGGTTTCTATTGCGGTATGAACATCTATATTCTCTATAAGCCTTAAAATGGTTTCACCCTGCATAAGCGGTTCGCCACCCGAAAAGGTTATGCCGCCGCTGTCCCCTGCTATTCTTTTTTGCTTGTTCACTATTTCAAAAAATTCCTTATCCCCAAGCTCACGCACCGTAAACTGCAACGCATGGTATGTACAAGCCTCCACACACATACCGCAAAGGGTGCATTTGTCCCTTGAAATTTTGTGTTCGGTATCAAATATATGAGCACCATTTTGGCAACGGGAACAGGCTTTGCAGTTTATACACTTTGATTTTTCAAAAAGTAGCATCGGTTTATTGCTCCGGGTTTCGGGATTGTGGCACCAGGCACACTTCAAAGGACAACCTGAAAGGAAAAATGTTGTTCTTATGCCGGGGCCGTCGTGCAGTGAAAATTCCTGAATATTACATACTTTTAATTGCATATTACACCTCTGCAAGAGTTCTTGTGAGTATTTCTTCCTGATAAATTTCGGGCAAAAGCACAAAAGGTGCAGAGAAACCGCAAACTCTCACTATGATGTGTCCGTAGCTTTCCGGGTTTTTTTGCGCATTTATGAGGTCTTCTCTGCTTACACAGTTTGGCTGAATGGACAAAAGTCCGTTTCTTGAAACCCTCTTAAAGAATTCCACCATACGGTCAATATCCATATTGCCTGCCGGAAGTGTAAGGGTAAGAGATGCATTTGCCGCAAACTTTGAAAGGTCTGTATAGCGGTAGCTGTCTATGATGTCATAAAGCGATGTTTTGTTGTTTGTTCTTGTGGGTGTAAGTCCCTGACTGATAAAATCCCCTTTACGTCTGCCGCAGGGCATTGCGGGTATCACATTTCTCATACCCACAACCTCGGTATAATGATGTGAGCCTATGCGATGGCGTCCCGGCTGTGCCGTGGGCAAGTCTTCAAACAGGGCACACATATCGTCTACGAATTTGCCGACAAAGCGTGAGGACTCTTCCGAGCCGTCACCGTAGGAAGGAACATTAAGTGCCTTCTGCCTTAATTCTTCGTTCTGCCAATTAAGCCGACATTCTTCAAAGAGCTCCGAAAGGGTGCAAACCTTGTCTTCAAAGCAAAGCTTCTTAATCACAAGAAGTGAATCCACAGTTTCTGCAAACAGGGTAAAATATGACACCTCGCCATTGTATTTACCTGCACTTGCAGTTATATCTTTTCTGATTTTAATGCAGGGCTCCATAAGTGCAGACATTGCACATAAAGGATTTACCTTGTGCCATATACGAGCACCACGGCTTCCAAGCACAGCCTTGTTTGCAGCTATACGACGTATGCCGCCAAGGTATCTGCTGTACAGTTCTTCAAAGGTGTCAACATCTTCGAGAGATTCAAAGTAAATGCCACATTCTTCCATTTTGTCCTTATAATCAAATACCGACCATATAAGAGGATTCAATACATTGAAATACTCCCCTGCATTATGTACATATAAATCGGGAAGCAAGGTGTCCCAACAACCGCCTACCGCATACTGACGGGCATCTTTTTCTTCCATACCCGATGCCACAAGGGCAGGTATTACGGCAGAGTCGTTGGCGTAAAGGCTGAAGCTTCTGCTGTTTACAAGGGGTTTGGATATAAGCTCAAGATATTCCCGGGGTGAATTTTCGGAAAACCGCAGCATCATTTTGGGGTACAAGATGCTTTCGTTATCCCTTGCTTCAAGGAAAAGCTCGGTTATGCCATTGAAAATCTGATTGCCGTTTTCGTCGCATCCGCCAAGGGTTAGGGTGTTTTCAAGCTCGTATTCCGCATATTTTAATTCCTCATTTCTGTTCATGGTGCAATCCCATATAAGCAGAAACTTTGTTACTAAATCAAGTAATTTTTCCTTTTTTTCTCCACGCTTTATGTCGTTTTCGTAAAGTTGTGCCATAAGCACGTCTACTCTGCCGAAAGAGCTGAATCCCATACCCTCTATTGAACCCAGAGCTTTTCTCATAAAAGCAAGAACACAAAGACCTTCGTGCAAAATTTCCGGCGGATTGTAAGGAACCTTTTCTGCAAGGCAAGCAAGGTCGCTGCGACCTTCCTCCCTTGCAAGGGCGGCAAACTTTTCTGCCATACGGCAAAGAGTGTCAATACCGCTTACTGCACAGTTTATAAAATCAGTTTCTTCCCGGGTTTCACATTTGCCCCGAGCTTCCTCCAGCTCAGCAAGTATGCCCTTTAAGCCAACGGAAAAGAGCTTTTTGAGTGGCAAGCCCTGATGCATCATATCCGAAAAAATTCCGCATTGGAAGTAAAGCCCGTTACGTAGCTGACTGTTGTACAGTTTATATCCATAGGGGTCAAGCTCTTCATAAAGATGCTGATTT
>CAYXPV010000276.1:0-3157 GCA_964467285.1 uncultured Oscillospiraceae bacterium | reverse complement strand
CACCTATTATTGATTTTTTTCTACCCTTTCGTGTCCACTTTTATTATAGCATCAACTACTGCAAAAAATATTTCTGCGACAGCGATGATGGCGAGTGGTACGGTTACCTTCATTACGACAATACCGTTTCCACCACACTTAAGGGAAATATATTCAAAGGTCCCTTCCATATTCCCAGACTTTATATCATTATGGCAATTCTGGATGAGTACGGCAATTTTGACAAATACATAAATTAAGGGTGAAAACGCAGACAATATGATGTTGCCTGCGTTTTTTGTTGATTTATCCGCAATGATGTGTTATAATTTGTATATTAGATTTAAGGGAGTGATAATCAGTGAGTGATTTAACTAAAATTGACAAAAATTTCAAAGTGGAAACTACCGTAGATGGAGAAGGGCTTACTTTCTACGATATAGATGAAGCACCATTTAAAGTATACGGCGTTTTTCGCGAAAACGGCATATATCGCCGTATGCCCGAAGAGGTTGCAAGGTCCGTAAGTGAAGGAGTATACGGACTTCATTGGCACACTGCAGGCGGCAGAGTTCGCTTTGTTACAGACAGTAAATTTATTGTTATTAATGCAGAACTCAATAATGTTCATAAGGCGCCCCATTTTTCCATTACAGGCTCCGTAGGCTTTGATATGTACAATGGTGATGAGTATGTAAAAACATTTATTCCTCCGTTTGATATTGAAGATGGCTATGAATCATCATTTGCATTCGGCAAAAAGTCAAAACGGGTAATAACAATTAACTTTCCCCTTTACACCGGTGTTACCAAGCTTTACATTGGTCTTGATGAGGATGCATGTGTTGAAAAAGCTCCCGGATATGTCAACGAAAAACCAATTGTCTATTACGGTTCCTCCATTACTCAAGGGGGATGTGCTTCAAGGGCAGGCAACTGTTATCAGGCAATAATCTCCAGATATTTTAACTGCGATTACATAAATCTTGGTTTTTCCGGCAGCGCCAGAGCAGAAGACGAAATTATAGATTATATTAAAAATCTTGATATGTCTATGTTTGTGTACGACTATGATCACAATGCTCCTACGGTAGAACATCTTAATGCAACCCACGAAAAGATGTTCAAGGCTATCCGTGAATGTCATCCGGATATGCCAATTATTATTATGTCAAGACCGCAGCACATACAAACAAAATATGTTACAGACAGAAGGACAGTTATTGAGACCACTTACAAAAATGCTCTTGCATCGGGAGATAAGAATGTTTACTTTATTGACGGACTTGCTCTTACCGAGCTTTGCGGAAATAATGGCAATGTAGACGGATGCCATCCCACCGACTACGGCTTTGCTTCCATGGCACATGCACTTATTAAGGTGATGAAAGACATAGATATATGAAAAATTACAAGATAACAGTTCAATATGACGGCACACGCTACAACGGGTGGCAAAAACAGGGAAATACCCAAAACACCATACAGGAGAGGTTCGAGAATGTTCTTTCCAGAATGTGCGACTGCAGAGTGGAGATATTTGCTTCCGGCAGAACCGATGCAGGTGTACACGCTCTTTGTCAGGTGGCAAATTTCAAGTGTAATACAGATAAGAACGAAAGGGAGATAATGGACTATCTGAATGGTTATCTTCCCGAGGATATACGGGTGCTTACTTTGGAAGAAGTGCCGGAAAGATTTCACAGCAGACTTAATGCCAAGGCAAAAACCTACGAATATGCCATTGCATATTCCAAGCCCGATGTGTTTTCCCGTAAATATGTGTGGTATGCACCGGTCAGACCGGATGTGGATAAAATGTGCCGGGCTGCCAAATGGCTTGAAGGTACTCATGATTTCAGAGGATTCAGTTCACTCGGTAAGACCAAGAAGTCCACGGTAAGGACTATAAACTTCATAAAGATAAACGATGAAAATGGTGTAATACACATTATAGTAAATGGCAACGGATTTCTGCATAATACCGTGCGTATTATAGCAGGAACACTTTACGAAATAGGCATAGGCAAGCTTAATGAGGATGCAATATACATTGTTTTTGAAGCTCAGATCAGAGAAAACGCAGGTGCTACTCTCCCTGCGAAAGGACTTAAACTGGTAGAAGTAGAATATTAACAGATGAGGTGTGATAATGAAAATACTTGTAATTAACGGTCCCAATATTAATTTTGTGGGTATAAGAGAAAAGGGAATATACGGTACGGAATCTTATGAGGATATATGTAAAAGACTTATGGCATATGCCGATGAAAAGGGCTTTGAAATGGAAATATGGCAGTCCAACCACGAAGGCGCTATCATAGACAAAATCCAGAGTCTTTACGGCTCAGATGTAAAGGGAGTTGTTATTAATCCCGGCGCATACACCCACTACAGCTATGCCATAGCCGATGCCATAAAGAGCATAGATACCCCCTTTATAGAGGTACATTTCTCCGACATTAACAGCCGTGAGGATTTCCGCAAAATATCCGTAACCAAAGCAGGTTGTATAGACCAGATTTCAGGCTTCGGACCTGACGGATATTTTATGGCGGTAGATAAGATAATAAATTCGAAAGGATAATATAAATGAACAACATATATCTTGTTGGTATGCCCGGATGCGGTAAATCAACCATAGGTGCACTGGTTGCAGAAAAAATCGGTGTTAATCTCATAGACGCCGATGAATATATAGTGCAGCGCGAGGGACGCACCATCCCCGAAATATTCGAGGAAGGGGAGGCTGTGTTCCGTAAGGCTGAAACAGAAGCTTTAAAGGACCTTGCCGCAAAGGATAACCTTTTTGTTGCAACGGGCGGAGGCATTGTAACTGTTGAAGAAAATATTGATATAATGAAGTCCTCGGGTAAGGTTATCTTTATAGATGCTTCCGTAGAGTTCATTCTGGATAAATCCGCCCTTGAAGGAAGGCCTCTTCTTAAGGATAAGAACAGAATTTACGAACTTTACAAATCTCGTATAGCCTTGTATCGTAAGGCTGCAGATTATACTTTGGCGAATGACGGAATATTGAGCGATGTTTGCAGGCGAATGGAAGAAATTGTAAGAAAAATTGCAAAAGAATAATACCGGACAGAGCACTCGGGATGGGTGCTCCCTAAAATGAAAAACTAAACGCAAGTCGGGATAAGGATGGTTTAAGAAAGTTCTT
>CAYXPV010000275.1:0-3159 GCA_964467285.1 uncultured Oscillospiraceae bacterium | reverse complement strand
AGGATTTGAGAATATGAGAAATCTCAAAAAGGTACTCGCACTCGTTATCGCATTCACAATGATGCTTTCCGTTGTTGCTTTTGCTGGCTTCAACGATGTAGCTCCTGATGCTGATTACGCAGGTGCAGTAGAACTCTTGTCCGCATTAGACATTATTGTGGGCGACGATTTAGGTAACTTCAATCCTGATAAGACAATATCCAGAGCAGAAATGGCTGCTATCATTTGTCGTATCAAAGGTCTTGAAGCTTCCGCAAAAGCTGCAAAGGGCGCAACAAAGTTTGATGACGTTGCAGCAGATCACTGGGCTTCCGGTTACGTTAACATCGCTAACCAGAATGGTGTAATCGCTGGTTACGGCGACGGCAAATTCGGCCCCGAAGATGAAGTAACATACGAAGCTGCTGTTAAGATGGTAGTTTGTGCACTTGGTTTTGAACCCATGGCTGCACAGAAGGGTGGCTGGCCTACAGGTTACCTCGTAGTAGCTAACACCTACAAGATTAGCGAAGGCGTTTCCGGCTCCACAAGAGCAGACGTTGCTACTCTCGTTTACAATGCACTCTCCACACCTATGATGGATCAGACCATTTACGGTGCAGATGCAGAATTTGAAATCCTTGATGGTAAGAAGGATAGAGACTACAGAACTCTCCTTACAGACATGGATATCTACATCGCTACTGGTGTTGTAGGTGAAAAGGATTTAAGTAATGACGAAGTAGAATTCGAAGTGCTTGAAGATTCTGATGACCTTGAATTCGAAGAAGGTGACGAACCTACATTTGAAATCAACGGTACAAACATTGCTGACTATCAGTTCCAGAACGTAGATGTATACGTTAAGAAGAACAAGAAGAATGACTACCAGGTAGTTGCAGTTGTTGCTGGCGTATACGGCGAAACATTTGCTCTCCTTTCTGATGATGTAGTTGGTTATGAAGACGGAAAGATCGAATACTATGTTGATTCCGCTAACAGCTCCAAGACAAAGACAATCAAGGTTGATAAAGGAGCTAAGGTTGTTTACAATAAGGGTGCTGCTACTAAGACAATTAGCCAAGTTATCGAAATTGAAGATGCACAGCTCATGTTCATCGAAAACACAGGCGACACAACATATGATGTTGTAATTGCTGTTGAATACTACTCTGCACAGGTTGACGAAGTTAACGCTGACAGAGATAGAATCACCATTGCAAATAAGACAGTGACACTTGATTTTGAAGATGAAGACCTTGACATCGTTCTTTGCGATGCTGAAGGCAACGACATTACACTTGCTGATTTCGATGAAGATGATGTAGTAGCTATCCTTTCTGATGCTTCTTCTCCTGAAAACTTTAGAAACTTTGTTGATTACATCAAGATTATTAAGCTTGCTGATTCTTCCGTAACAGGTGTTGTTGAAGAAACATACACATCCAATGGTGATGATTATGTTGTTATCGACGGTGAAGACTACAAGGTATCTGCTGATATCGAAGATGAACTCGCAGTAGGCGATGAAGGTATCTTCTATGTTGGTATGACCGGCAAGATCATCGTATTCGATGGCGAAGCTGCTGGTGTAAACTATGCTTACATCGTAGAAGCTGCTCTCTCCGATTCTTCCTTCACAGCTGACAAGTGGCAGATTAAGATCCTTACAAAGGCTGATGGCGTTGTAACATACGACGTAACAGATGATGTTAACGAAGAATTTACAGCATATGCTACAGCTGCTGGCTGGATTGATAATGATCCTGAGACAACAGATGTTAAGGCTGATGAATGGCTCTGGGAAGAACACCAGGATTGCAAGGATGATGAAGCAAGATTCATCACATTCAAGGCTAACTCCAAGGGTCAGATTAAGTCCTTCGAACCTGCTGAAGGTTCTATTGAAATACTTGGCGAAAATGACGACTACAATGCTGATACTCAGAAGTTAGGCGGTAGCGTTCTTGAAGACGATGTTGTTATCTTCGTAGTTGAAGATGAAGATGCTGATGATGTATATGCTACAGATATCAGCTACCTCGTTGATGAAAGCGTATACAGCGGTTATGTTTTCGAAAACGATGACAAAGAAGGTGTAGCTGCAGTTATCACAGGTGGTGACAGCCTCTTCGATCTCGAAACAGGTTTTGCTATCGTTACCAAGAAGTCCTCTACTAAGGATGAAGATGACAACGATATCGTTAAACTTTCTATCGTTCAGAACGAAGAAGAAGCTACAATCGTTATTGATGATGATGCTACTTGCGTAAGTGACAATGACGTTGATGACCTCAATGTTGGTTCTGTAATTCTTTACAATGCTGACGCTAAAGGTACTGTATCTAAGTATGCTGTAATTGCTACAGTTGTTACAGATAGAGATACTGGTGATGAAATTGTTACACCTACAGCTGATGCTGCAGAATTCTGTGATGATGAATCTGATGAAGCTTACATTGCATTTGGTTACATTAAGACCAGATCTAAGAAGGGTGTTCTCGAAATTGTAACCGAAGACGGTACAATCGAAATCTCTGACAAGAATGCTATGAACAAGTACACCTATAACAATGCTGGTAGAAACGTTGTTATTGAAATTGGTGACTACATGACAGAAGATGTTGATGAAGAAGTTGACGGTGAAGTATCTTATGTAATCGTAAGAGTATTTGATGATTCTATCGTTGATATCTACACATCTAATGACAGAGTAGAAAAATAATTAGCTTCTCAAGTCTTAGACTTAATAATATTAAAGAGAGCCACGGCGAAAGCTGTGGCTCTTTTTACATGCCCGGATATTTTATGTATTTGGGCATTCTTGGTTTTAATGTAGGGCAGGTGCTTTCTTCTGCCGGTGTATTTGGTTTTATAGCGAATGTAATGTATTGGTGTATTCACCAATAGAATGTCATAACAAGTGTGTTTTTATTTGTTAGGAAGACTCTTCATTTCGTCTATGTTTTCATTAAGAATGACATACCTGTTAATTTGCTTAACTCAATGATATTGTCCCGTATGGTTGATTGCTAAATTTAGGTTTATCGGTGTGTTTGAATGAGGCAGTTGAAAGCCTTCCCCTTGGGAGTTTTGCCTAAAAACAATCCGGTGAATTGTTTTTAGGCAAAATTCCGGAAGAAATCCGTAGGATTTCAACATTTAAAATGGAAGGGGGAC
>CAYXPV010000274.1:0-3168 GCA_964467285.1 uncultured Oscillospiraceae bacterium | reverse complement strand
AGGTTAAGCCTTTCACTCAGTCGGTTATATCTTGACGGATAATTCATTGCATATTGAATGGGTAGTTTCATATCAGGAACACCCATTTGAGCAATAACACTACCATCGCAAAACTCAACCATAGAATGAATAATGCTTTGCCTGTGAACATATACCTCTATATCATCTGCATCAACATCAAAAAGCCATTTGGCCTCAATTACCTCAAGACCTTTGTTCATTAAAGTTGCAGAGTCTATGGTTATTTTGGCACCCATATCCCAATTGGGATGCTTTAAAGCATTTTCAGGCATTACATTAATTAATTCTTCGTGACTTTTGCCAAAAAACGGGCCACCGGAACAAGTAAGAAGAATCTTAAAAACCTCATTGTGTACGCCGGATTTTAAAGATTGAAAAATGGCACAATGTTCACTGTCAACAGGAAGAATATTAATGCCTTTTTCTTTTGCAAGCGGCATAATAAACTCTCCTCCCGTAACAAGAGTTTCCTTGTTGGCAAGAAGAATATCTTTACCGTTTTCGATAGCGTCAACTGTTGGTTTTAAACCGACATTACCTACCACAGAAGTCAAAACCGCATCAATTTCTTTGTGAGCAGATATCTCAGAAAGATTCTCGGTACCTGCATATATCTTAACATCAATATCATTCAACAGGAGTTTTAAATCACTATACAAATCTTTTTGAGCGATACAAATACTCTCCGGTTTGTATTTACGAGTCTGCTGAGCCAGCATCTTAACATTACGATTTGCGGATAATGCAATTATTTTAATATCTTGCTGACTGTCAACAACTTCAAGTGCCTGTTTACCTATTGAACCGGTTGAACCGAGAATTGCTATTTTTTTCATACTGTCCTCACTTACTTTATGCAAAAATTACAAAAATAAACGAAAAATAATATACAGTCGGAGCAACAAACAAGACAGAATCAAATCTGTCGAGAACACCACCGTGACCGGGGAGTAAACTACTGTAGTCTTTAACTCCGTGTTCACGCTTGATTGCCGAAGCAACAAGATCACCCAACTGAGAAAGTGCACCTGCTGTTAATGAAAGGAAAATCAAAGCAAGGTAGTTAACATAGCGATCAAAAGCTAATGAACATACAATACCGAAAATCAAATTGAAGAGTAAAGAACCGGCAAGTCCACCGAGAGCTCCTTCAACTGTTTTCTTGGGGCTTATTGTAGGCATAAGTTTGTTTTTACCGAATTTGAGTCCCACAGCAAAAGCTGCTGTATCTGACAACCAAGCTGTAATAAACACAATCCATATAAGGTAATTACCCAGATGTAATCTTCTCACAAGAAGAATGTGTGCAAACAAGAACGCAACATAAGCTGTCTGGAAAAACAGACTTCCCAAATCTTCGAAATCTGTTGTTTCATGATTAAATACCATATATATGAGCAGAACTGCTGCATATGCAAACAAAAACAAAGCTAGAGCAAATCCGGTCATGTTGGGCAAAAACGCCATAACAACATACATTGTTAATACATACAAGTAGCTGAATAAACAAAGCTTATTTTTTCTTTTCAATATTCCTGTAGTGTTATAAATCTCACTCAAGCCAATCAATGACAAAATTCCAAGAACTATTGAAATAACTGCCGAATTCAAGCATAACACAACAATAGCAAATATACCGCCAATAACGCCAACAATTATCCTTTGTTTAAGCATTATTAAACACCTCCGTATCTTCTGTTTCTTTTCTGAAAATCTGAAATAGCCCGCAAAAAATCATCCTTTGTAAAATCGGGCCAATTTATGTTGGAAAACCAAAATTCGCTGTAGGCACTTTGCCACATCAAAAAATTGCTTAATCTCAGTTCTCCGCTTGGTCTTATTATCAAATCCGGATCCGGCATATAATGTGTATACAAATTCTCTGAGATCATCTTTTCGGTAATTTCATCCGGCTCAATATCGCCATTCTTTGCTTTAATTGCAATATTTTTCACGGCGTTCAAAATATCTTCGCGTCCACCGTAATTAACCGCGATATTCATTGTGATTTTACTGTTATGTTTTGTATTTTCTTCTACAATCTTGATTTTTTCAAGAATTTCATCAGAAAGTCCTTCTCTTTTACCGATTATTCTTATACGAATATCTTCGCCGCCAAGGAGTCTTTTATAGTCGTCAAGATAATCTACCATTAGCTTCATCAAAGAGTCAACTTCCTGAGAAGGTCGTTTCCAATTTTCGGTTGAAAAAGCATAGTAGGTTATGTAACGTATACCGATATCTCCGGCAAAACGAGTTATTTTTTCCAAAACCTTAGCACCTTCTCGGTGACCAAAGCTACGGGGCAAACCACGTTTTTTTGCCCAACGGCCGTTACCGTCCATTATTATACCTATATGCTCAGGAAGATTATTGTAATCCACCTCAAAAGCATTATTCTTTTTCTTTCTGAAAAACATAAAATCACCTGTTAAATATTGCTTTTTTTACACAAACGCACCCAAGTACCGTAAGATACTTGGGAGCTGAAATCATACTTCGAGTACTTCTTTTTCCTTGTAAGCAATTACATCATCAATTTCCTTAATGTAATTATCAGTAAGCTTCTGTACGTCTTTTTCAATATTTTTAACATCATCTTCCGTTATATCGCCATTTTTCTTCTGAGTTTTTGCATCTTCAAGAGCATCTCTTCTGATAGAACGGATGGCAACTTTGGAATCTTCGCCTTTTTTCTTTATACCTTTCACAAGTTCTTTACGTCTTTCTTCTGTCAAAGGCGGAAAGTTAAGTCTTATGGCTTTACCATCATTATTGGGTGTAATACCAATATCAGACTTTAAAATTGCTTTTTCAATTTCGCCGAGGATAGATGCATCCCAAGGTTGAATAAGAATGCTTCTTGCATCGGGAACACTTACATTTGCAATCTGAGTAAGCGGAGAAGGTGCACCGTAGTATTCCACGCTAACCTTATCAAGTATAGCGGGGTTAGCTCTTCCGGCACGTACCGATTTCATTTCTGATTCAAGTACAGAAATTGTTTTTTTCATTTTGTCTTCATAAACATTAAGATTACCTGCCATATAATTTATCCTCCTGATAATTATTGATTCGAAACTAAAGTTCCTATTTCTTCACCGTTCAAAACATTGATAATATTTTGGGGATTGTCTAGGCCAAATA
>CAYXPV010000273.1:0-3180 GCA_964467285.1 uncultured Oscillospiraceae bacterium | reverse complement strand
TATATAATTGGAGTCCTTGTAGCCGTCTACCATAACTAAGGTATGTGTGTCGGACTGTCTTAAAAGGTACTCGGCTTCGTAGATTTTGTAAGCTGTGTTTACAGTTACCAGAACAGCACCGATTTTAACGGATGCCCAGAAGGTAATGTACCATGCAGGTACGTTTGTTGCCCATATTGCAACGTGGTCGCCTCTGCGTACACCAAGAGCAATGAGAGTTCTTGCAAAGTCGTCTACATCATCTCTGAACTGGCTGTAAGTTCTTGTGTAGTCTAAAGTTGTGTATCTGAATGCATACTGGTCGGGGAATTCTTCAACCATACGGTCAAGAACCTGAGGGAAGGTAAGGTCAATTAAGTTGTTTTTCTTCCACACATATTTACCTGTGCCTCGTGCATTGTCGTAGAGCACCCCCTTTGATGTGTTGGCTTCACGATATTTTGCCATATAGTCCACATACTGAGGGAATACTATACCTGCACTTAAGAGGTCCTCAGCCCACTGTTTTACCCATTCCAGAGTTACGTAGCCTTCATAGTTAATGGAACGGAGAGCAGACATAATTGCATCTATGGGAAGGTCACCTTCGCCAAGCATCTTGTATGCCACATTTCCGTTTTCGTCAATTACGGAGTCTTTTATGTGAATGTACTTAATGTAAGCACCAAGGTTTGTAAGGGTTTTTTCGGGACTTTCACCAAAGAATCTGTAGGGGTGGTGTACATCCCACAGAGCTGCCACATTGTCGCTGGCAATTTCATTTAAAAGATTGCAAAGTCTTTCTGTATCGGCATACACACCATTGGTTTCCACAAGGAGAGTTACGCCGAATTCCTCAGCCTTGGGTACAAAACGCTTGAGCTCTTCTGCAACCAATGCATCGTCCACTTCGCCTTCGGGACCTGCTTTGCGGTCACCGAGGATTCTTATGAAGGGAGTACCGATTTTAGCGGCAACTTCTATGTATTTTTCTATCTCGGCTGTGTTTTCTTCTCTCTTATCGGTGTCCTTAAGAACGCAACCTGTAGAAAGACAGGGTATTTCAATGTTTATGGCATTAAGTTTCTTGATGGTGCTTTCGCACTTTTCAAGAGAGAATGGAGATGAAGTTCTTTCATCGCCGATATCACGAACTTCTATGCCTTCAAAGCCAAGGTCCTTTGCCATGGCACGGATATCCTTCCAACTGTAGTTGGGACACCCCAAAGTTGAAAAAGCAATTTTCATAATAATCGTTCCTTTCTTTTTCCAAATAAAAACTCCTGCAAGCGGGAGTCCGTAGCAGGAGATATCTTTGGATAGAAATACATACACTTCAAAATACAATATCGGTGTAATAACAGGTATCCAACAATACCTTCTCCTGATAACGGTGAGAAACCCGGTCGCATCTACTTGCCAAAAGGCTTTCAACTGACTGCTCAAGGGTGAGTTCGTCATCTGTCTGTGAACGCTGTTTTGCAGCAAACAACAGCTCTCTTAGCATCACCTGACAGGACTTTGTCCCCATCATCGCATTTATTACTACACATTTTAGCATAGATTTTTGCGTTTGTCTACTAAAAAATTAAATAAAATATTTTTTTGTTATTTTTTTAAACTGTGCATCCTATACATATCGGAGAATATTTTGGAAAAAAATGAAAATATTTTTATAAAATTTTGTAAAAATACTGTTCTTTTTTGAAATTATGTTGTATAATAAGAAATGATAAAATAGAATAAGTGTTTTTTGTGACACTTATTTGTGTTAAAAGGAGGGCAAGTAATGACTGCCAAGCAAATGGAAATATTATCACCGGCAGGTAGTCTTGCTACCCTTAAAGCAGCAGTAAATAATGGTGCCGATGCCGTGTATATAGGCGGAAAAGCCTTCAGCGCACGAAAGAACGCAGTTAACTTTTCCGACGAAGAGCTTGCTGAGGCAATATCCTATGCTCACCTTTACGGTGCCAAGGTGTATGTAACCGTTAACACCGTTATATCGGACTCTGAGCTTAGTGATGTATACGACTTTGTGAAGTTTCTTAACGAGCTCGGTGCAGATGCTCTTATTATTCAGGACCCGGGTGTTTTAAAAATGGTTAAAGAGTGTTTCCCCGATTTTGAGGTTCATGCAAGCACTCAGATGACAATTCACAATCTTGACGGCGCCCGCCTGGCAAAAAAACTTGGTTTCAAGCGAGTTGTACTATCCAGAGAACTGACCTTTGCGGAAATAAAAAATATTTCGGAAAATGTGGATATAGAGCTGGAGGTTTTTGTACACGGAGCTCTTTGCATGAGCTATAGCGGACAGTGCCTTATGAGTAGCTTTTTAGGTGCCAGAAGCGGCAACCGCGGAGCATGCGCACAGCCCTGCAGACTTCCGTATACTCTGTGTAATTCCTCACAGAAGCCAATAGGTCAAAAAGAGAAGTATTTGCTAAGTCTTAAGGATTTGTGCCTTATAGATGAAATGCAAACCCTTAAAGATATAGGTGTAGCCTCCCTCAAAATAGAAGGTAGAATGAAAAGCACCGAATATGTGGCGCTTGTTACTTCCATATACAATAAATACAGGTTGGGCGGTAAGGTTAAAGCGGAAGATTACGAAGCCCTTAAGTCAATATTCAGCAGAAGCGGCTTTACCAAAGGTTACCTTGAAGGTAACACAGGCAGACATATGCTTAATTTTGACAAAAATAATGATGATGTTTACTCGGGTATTAATCCCCGTGTCCTTTCAGGGGCAGAAGCTCTTGCCCAAAAGTCTGCCCAAAAAATATCTTTTGATGCAAAGGTTTCTCTTACATCAGATGCACCAATGATTCTTACGGTAGGTGCAAAGGGCAAACTTGTAACCGTAAAAGGCGACTCTTGTGCGCAAAAGGCACTTAATGTAAGTCTTGATGCCGACAGAATAAAAGCTCAGATTTCCAAAACCGGTTCCACACCCTTTGTACTTAATTCATTTGAAGCAGAGGTTGAGGAAAATTTAAGTCTCCCCGTTAAAGAAATAAATGAGCTTCGCCGAAGGGCTTTAAGTGAACTTACGACAGTTCTTTCCCAAAACCCACGAAAAGGGGAGGTTTATCCCTTTAAACCAATACCGGCATCCAAAACCCAAAAAGTAAGTCCGATATATGTAGCGCAGGTAAACAATTTATCCCAGGCAAAGGCAGCATTGGATACAGGGTA
>CAYXPV010000272.1:0-3221 GCA_964467285.1 uncultured Oscillospiraceae bacterium | reverse complement strand
AAAGTATTGTAACTTCGCTTAAAGTACAGAAACCGTCTTTTTCTTTGATTTCTTCCTTTAAAGCAAGATTTATGGTCTTGCCTTTTTCCGTCATTCTTACGGAAAGTACATATTCCCCCATTTCCATGTCATCGGGAAGGCTTAATGTACTTCGGAAGGAAAGAACTTCTCCGTCTTTTATAAGTCTGTTGTCAAAATCCGGGTCGGTAAAGGTGTAGGCTTTGCCGTTTGACTTGCTTTCAAGCCTGTATTCAAGGTTGTATTTGTAGTAGCATCTTGCAAAGCCCATATTTTCTATTGCAAGGTCAACTGTAAATTTAACTCCGGGGTTTGTGGTATCGTTGTGAGCTACGGAGTTTATGGTGTACCAGTAACCCATACGGTTTGCAAGATATTCGGTAACATAGTAGTTGTCCTTTATCCAGTCCTCGGGATATGTGTGAAATCCCATATATGTGGCATGACCTCTGCGTGCCGCTTCGATTGCCACAAGGCCGCCTTTTGCCGCCTCATAGGTGTAGCTTGTATAATGCCCCAGTTCAAGGTCTACAGGAGCGTGGGGATAAACATCATCAAAATAGTCGGTGTGTTCTATGGTGTGGTACTCTCTTATCTCGTGCATACCTGCAATTATTGAATCATCGCGAAGTCCCATTCCAAGACTCAGGCAGTAATCGTAGAGCTCTTTGCGGAAGGCTTCGTCAAAGTCCAGAGCGTGACCTATAAAGTCGTCGTTAAGCATAACGGGTGTGTTCTTAAAGTATTTTACATGAAGGTATGCGTGATTTTTCAGCACTTCAAGGGGTGGTGTCCTTCTGGCACCGAAGGCACTGTGACCTTCTCCCCATTGACCGTAGGTGCCAAGGTCAATGTATTCTACTCTCGGGTCATTGTCAAATTTCTCGGCGTAATTTGCCATAAACTTTTCCAGATATTCCAAAAACAGCGGGTCACCGTAGTCCGGCTCCCAGTACTTGTGGGGCTTATCTCCGGCTATACGCTCCATATCGCCCTCCCGTTCCTCGGTGTACTTTCGTGTAAGCCAGGTGGGGTCCTCCCCGGGAGCAGGGGGTATAAACATACCCTTACAACCCATATCAAAGAGCCATTTTGGTGTGGCAAAGCACTGGTTTTCCCTTGTTTCCGAACAGCATATACGGAAGGAAAATTTGTAACCCTTTGCTCCCCATTTGTCCATTACGGCATCAATGGGGGACCAGTCGTACACATCCGGGGCGATGTTTATGTCTGCCCAGTCTATGCGAAGGTACAGATGATGAAGTCCGGGGAAGCTTTCGTAGTATTCCCCTTCCTGCCATTTGTCACGGTATGTGGGTCTGCCGAAGCCGTTGTCATAGTAATGCCAGTACCAGCCCTTGTGAGGGTTTCTGAGTACGGTTCTGTCATCACGATATTTTTTTAAATCTTTTGTTATTCTCATAATTTATTCCTACCAATCTGCAATACTGCCGTCTTCAAAATAGAGGTGAGGTGTTTCCCAGCTTCCGTCATATATTTTGTCCTTTATTGCTTCTTCGTCAACCTCAATGCCAAGTCCCGGGCCTTCCGGCACGTCTATGTATCCATCTTTTATTACAAAGGGATTCTTTATGTATCCGTGTCCTAAGTCCTCGCCATTATCCATACCCGGATGCTCCTGAGCAAGGAAGTTTGGTATGCAGGCATCAAGCTGCAGACAGGAGGCAAGGGATATGGGGCCCAATGGGTTGTGGGGAGCGACAGATGCAAAGTTAAGCTCCGCCATTGAGGCAATCTTTCTTCCCTCGAATATGCCGCCCACGTGACAGATGTCCGGTTGAACAATTGACACGGCGTGCTTTTCCAGAAGCTCTCTGTATGCCCACTTGGAGAAAAGTCTTTCACCTGCGGCAATGGGTACCGAGGTCTTTGCGGCAATACGCGCCATACAGTCCACATTTTCCGGCAGGCAAGGTTCTTCTATAAAGAAGGGATAGTAGGGCTTGAGCTCCTCAATGAGCCTGTCCGCCATGGCAGGGCTTACTCTGCCGTGAAAGTCTATGGCAAGGTTTATCTCGTCGCCTATAAGCTCTCTTACCTTTGCAAAGCGGTAGATGTGTTCGTCAAGGGCTTTCTTGGTGTCTATGGTTTCTATGGGCGGTATTATGGAATACTTAAGTGCCTTGTAGCCTTTTTCAAGACGTCTTTTGGCAATATCAAGCATTTCCTCAACGGTGTTTCCGTTCTTTATTGCCGCCTGTTTTATATGAGTGTACATTTTTACTTTGTCACGGCATTTGCCGCCCAGCATTTCGTATACGGGCATATTGTAGTATTTTCCCTTTATATCCCACAGAGCCTGCTCAATACCGCTTATGGCAGAGAGCATTATTCCGCCACCGCGGTAAAAACCGCAACGATACAAAGATTGCCATATGTGTTCTATGCGCATAGGGTCCTGACCTAAAAGGAAGGGCTCAAATTCTTTGATGGTTGCTTCTACGGAAAGGGCGTGTCCTTCAAGTATGGGTTCGCCCCAACCCACTAACCCTTCGTCTGTGGTTATCTTAAGGAAAAGCCATCTCGGCTTTAAATGGAAAGTTTCAAGCTTTGATATCTTCATAATTATATATTCCTCCCAATGTTCCATCTTTCAACGTCCGGCACAAGCTGTGAGCTGTTGCCGCCGTCAACTATAAGCTCTGCTCCCGTGGTATTTCTTGATTGGTCGCTTCCCATATACCATACGGCATTGGCAATATCTTCAAATTCCGCAATGTCGCCTATGGGTGTGCAGTTGAGGATGGAATTCTGTATGCCGTTTTGATTTTCCTGCCATCTCTTTGTTTTAATCATACCGGGAATTACACAGTTGGAACGTATGCCGTATTCACCCAGGTCAAAGGCAAGGGAACGGCTCATGCCCATTATGGCACTTTTAGATGAACTGTAGGCACAGCGGTTTTTCACCGAACGGTAGGCGGTGTTGGAGGTTACAAAGACTATGGCTCCGCCGCCGTTGTCCTTCATACGAAGTGCCGCCTGACGTACCAGCATAAAGTTCCAACCAACGTTGGTGCGGTATACATCCATAAAGTCCTCTACATCAACCTCAAGGGTATTCTGACCTATGCCCAAATTTGCGGCATTCAGCGCAATGGTGCTTACATAGTAGTCGTTGGTGTCTATATCTTTGAAGATGTTTTTTACATCTTCTTCATCGTAAATCTTTGTGCCGTAGC
>CAYXPV010000271.1:0-3239 GCA_964467285.1 uncultured Oscillospiraceae bacterium | reverse complement strand
GGGGTGTATGTTATGAAAAGTATTAAATTTAAAATGAATCTCATCACCGTCCTGCTGACCGTGGCAGTTATTGCTTGTCTTGTTGTGTTTAATATGATATTTGGTATCATTTCCGATAAGGCACAGCTTGACATCGACCTCACGCATGATAAGGTTTATGATTTTTCTGAGCTTACTACTACTACCATAAAGAACCTTAAACAAGATATAAATGTGTACTTACTGGAGTATGACGGCAGAGATTATGCACACCTTAAGCAACTTTTGGAAAAGTATGCAACAATGAACACACACATAAAACTCAAAAAAATTAATCCTTACGAAAACCCCGAAATAATGGAAAAATTCCCTAATTTGTCCCAAAATAGTCAAAATCCCACACTTGTGGTGATTCAGCTTGGCGAATTGTACAGAGGTATAACGGCAATTGAAATTTTCCCCCAGTCATACAACGAAACAAGCCTTGACGCAGAAAGACAGATCACCAACGGCATACGTTATGTAACCGGTGAGCTTAAAGAATCTGTCATAGCTTTTACCATAGGCCATAATGAGGAAAACAACGTTCTTATAAGCCGTATGATTGACGAAGGCTACAGATACAGTGAACTTGACCTTAAGTCACACTCCATTTCTGAGGAAACCTCTGTAGTTATATCCTGCATGCCCACGGAGGATTTTTCTCCGGGTGAATTGGAGGAGATTACCCGTTTTACCGATAATGGCGGAAAATTTATTCTTATAAGTACCAGTCGGGGAAGTGGTGAAAATCTTAAGTCCTACATTCAAAAATGGGGCATAACCACCAACAGAGATTTTGTGTTTGAAAGCCCTGATAACTACATTTTCCACGAGGGTATGTATTCCGGTGAGCTTTTCATGCAAAGTCATCCTGTTACCAATGCTCTTATTAAAAATGAAATCAGCTTCCTTACACCGCTTCTGCCAAACACACTTACGTTGTCTAACAGTTCAAATGGTGCAATTGTCACACCATTACTTAAAAGCTCGCCCGATTCCTATGCTAAAGTAGATGCACTTTCCGACGATACCGACTACAAATCCGGCGATCCCGTTGGCCCCTTTGTTATGGGTGCCATTTCCGAGGAGCCTCGTTCCGGTGGCAGTGTTTGTGTACTTTCCGGCGGTGTCAATGCTTCCTTTGCATCCGAGGAATATGTAAGCAACAGCTCTATAGCTAACTACGACTTTATACTAAACCTTATTAATTATCTTGGTGGTACCGGCGTTGAGTCGGGAATTAGAGCTAAGAATATAAGTGCTGATTCATTTACACTCAAGTCAGAGGAAACCAAAAGAATAATTGCTGTTCTTGTAGCAATACCGGTATTAATTTTAATAGCAGCCTTTGCGGTATGGATAAGAAGGAGATTCAGATAATGAGTCAGAACAAACCCATTATGAAAAAAAATCTTATTGCGGTAATAGTTGTTGTTGTAATTTTTGCGTTGCTTATAGGTGCATATTTTATAACTGACAAATATCTCAATAAGGAAGAAGAGATTAATGTAGATGATATTTTCGGTAAGATTGAGTATCTTTGGGAAGAGGACGTGTATGCCGTAAGAACTGTAGAATATAAAAACGGTGATGTTGAATATTCAATTCACATAGGAGAGAACATGACCATGGAAGGTTATGACAGTGTCATAATATCACGTTCCAAGATGATTCAGGCTGTAAATAAGATTGCTATTATTCCCGTAAAACGTTTCCTTGATGTTAAGAAGTCAGATTACAAAAAATACGGTCTTGCAGACAACGATAAGCAGGTTGTTATGACAATGGCAGACGAAAGAGTTCGCACATTGGTAATAGGCAATCAGACGGGTGTAGACAATGAATACTATGCTCTGGATAAGGAGAATGACAAGGTGTGTACTTTGTCACTGGAATATATCGAGGAATTCTGTCGTCCGCCTGAAAGCTTCAGAAGCGAAATTATATGCACATTAAGTAATGTGTTTGTACGCGAGATAACAGTCCACAAGGGTTCCAAGAAGGTTATGGAAATTGTGCAAGGGGATGAAATGGATACCTACAAGATGACATACCCCTATAAAGATGCTGACGTATCACAAAAAAAGATGCTCGACCTCCTTAATCTCTTCAATGAGATTGATGCTCAGGAAATTGTGGAGGAAAACCCTACCGATATTTCTAAGTATGGACTTTCCAATCCTCTTACTGTGTATATATATGATTCTGCACAAAAACATACTTTCAGATTCGGTGACAAAGCACCCGAAGGCGGCGTGTATATTATGTACAATGACAGGCCTGTTGTATATCGCGGCTCCAACTTCATATACGAGGAATTTAAGGATGTAGATCCTGCAACATATGTGGTGGCTACTCCACAGTAGAAATTTTGGCGAGAAACAATGTCAAACAATTTTAAATTAAGGTGGTATTCTTAAATATGGAATTATTAAAGAAACTTACGCAAACATATTCACCCTCCGGCAATGAAGGGAGAATTCGTAATGTTATAGCAGAAGAAATTCTTGATTATGCTGATAGCATCACAACAGACAATTTGGGTAACCTTATAGTTCGAAAAAAAGGCAACGGCAAAAAAATATTGCTGGCTGCTCATATTGATGAAATCGGATTGCTTGTTAATTATATTGAAGATAACGGATATTTGCGTTTTTCACCAATTGGCGGCGTAACTCCACACTACGCATTATTCCAAACCGTTGTTTTTGAAAACGGTGTTACCGGTACCGTAGCTTATGAAGATAAAGACGGACTTAATAAGGATTTTGATATTTCCAAAATGTATATTGATATCGGTGCGGCTGATGCCGCCGAAGCTGAGAAGCTTGTATCTCTCGGAGATAGTGCGGTTTTTAAAGGAGATTTCAGAGCAAACGGCAATACGGTTACCTCTAAGGCTATGGACAACAGAGTGGGAGTATATGTGCTTATCTCTGTTTTAAAGAAGCTTAAGGAATCCGATAATGATTTATACTTTGTTTTTTCTTCTCAGGAAGAACTGGGCTTGAGAGGTGCTAAAGCAGCCTCTAATTCTATTTGCCCCGATATAGGTCTTGCTGTGGATGTTACTGCAACCGGCGATACTCCCAATTGTAAAAGAATGGCAGTAAAGCTTGGAGAAGGTCCTTGCATAAAGTTTATGGATAACTCCATAATAACCCATAAGGACGTCAACGATTTATTGAAGAAATCTGCAGAAGAAGCAGATGTTAAAG
>CAYXPV010000270.1:0-3248 GCA_964467285.1 uncultured Oscillospiraceae bacterium | reverse complement strand
GTGTAATTTGGTGGAATCTTTTGGACGGCTGGCCTCAGATGTCCGATGCGGTTGTGGACTATTATTTTGACAAAAAGATAGCCTACGATTATATCAAACGTTCCCAGCAGCCCTTTGCTCTTATGTGTACCGAAGTGTATGACTGGGTTACCAAGGTCATAGCTTCCAATGATACATGGGAAGAAAAGAAGGGCAGTTATACCGTAAAGAATATTGAGGACGGCAAGCTCCTTAAAGAAGGCGCATTTACCGTTAAGCCCGGAACCAACGAAGTACTTTGCGAAATTCCCCTTTTCTATTCCGACAAGGGTATGCTTCTTATAGAATGGAACATAGACGGCAAACGATACGTTAACCATTATCTTTACGGTTTGCCGGGATTTGACCTTAAAAAGTATAAGGAATGGTATAAAAATATCAAGTGATATCTATGACACCTGCCGTCCCGGGATGGCAGGTGTTCATTTATTTGCTTATATAAAGGTTGATTATTGCTGTTTTTTGTGGTAAAATGTAGGTAATATATATGTTTGTGAGGTATAACTATGAGATTATCAACAGATGTCAAAGATATGGTACAGGCAGATCCCTTTATCTTTGAGGACGAGGGCAAATTTTATATATACGTTACAGGATATCCGGGCGTGCGACTGTATACTGCCGATGATATTTTCGGTGTGTGGCACTATGAAGGTATCGTTGCCGAAGGGGAAAACACCTTTAATTACTGGGCACCCTCCGTTATTAAGTATCAGGGTAAATACTATATGTATGTTTCCTATGATGTAGGAACAGAATTTCAGGAGTATATGTATGTACTTTCGTCTGATTCCCCCATGGGTCCCTTTACCAACCCCATACGTTTCTATGACGAGTTTTCCATTGATTCTCATGTAGTGGAAACCTCCGAGGGACTCTTTTTGTGGTATGCAAAAAACAATCTTGAATGCGAAAGGATAGGCACAAGAATTTATATTGATAAGCTCATAGACCCCGTAACTCCCGAAGGAAACCCCGTGGAAAAGATTGTACCCACCTTTGACGAAGAACTCTTTACACCTCAGTGTACAGAGGAACTTAAATGGCATACGGTGGAAGGTCCCTTCTGGTTTAAGGAAGGTGACTGGCAGTATGTAATGTATTCTGCCGGATGCTACAAGGACGATACCTATCACATAGGCTACAGTGCCGCAAAATCTTCTGAAGAAGATTTAACAAAGGTTGATTACATAAAGAGTACCAATAAGGGTAAGTTTGACCCGGTTATTATAAAAAATGAATTTGAAGAAGGAACCGGACACCACAGCGTAATTAAGTATGGTGGTGAGTATTACGCCATATATCACGGCAGAGATTACGAGGATAACCCCACAGAGGAAAGCGAAAACAGACGTAATATGCGTATATGCAAACTTCACGTAAAAGACGGGGTTATTACCGCGGAAAGGTATGAAGATCATATATGATCGCAAAAGAGCATACTGTTTTCCCCGAATTGTATCTGTGGTGCGGCACCGAAGACAGCCTTGTGGAAATCAACCGTTCATTCTGTAAGCTTCTTGATAAAAATGTTATAAAGTATATCTACAAAGAATCAGAAGGTGACCATAGCCGGAAATGGTGGGATATGCACATTAAAGACGGTCTTGAAGCGATGCTTGGAGAGGATAAGGCTTTATGAAAGCTGAAATACGCCAAATAACCAAAGAAAAAAGAAATTCTATGCCTCAATGCGAGGTCAGGGAAAAAAGTCTTAAAGCGGCAGAAAATTTTCTTAATACAGATGCCTACAAAAACGCGAAGTGCCTTATGCTCTATATGCCTTTGGGTAATGAAACGGATACTTCACTCATACTTCAAAAAGCATTATCCGACGGTAAAAGGGTAGTGGTTCCCGTTTCCGACAGGTCAAACACCGACATTGTACCTTGTGTTATTGATGAAGATACAAAATTTACCAAGGGTGCTTACTCCATAAGCGAGCCGGACAAGCTTAATCCTATTAACGAAAGTGAAATAGATGTTGTACTTGTTCCCGGAATTGCTTTTGGCAAAGATGGAGGCAGGATAGGCTTCGGCAAAGGCTATTACGACAGATTCTTAAATAGAACAAAAGCCGTTAAGGTGGGTTTTTGCTACGATTTTCAGCTTTACGAAACTGTCCCTTCGGATAAGCACGATGTGGCTATGGATTATATAATTACCAATCAAATAATAATTTCTGTTAAATAGATACTATTGTTTTATAAATCGGAGGTGGCTAAAATGCAAGAGCGAATAATCAGATATCCCGGATTTGTAGATGTCGAGAATATTAAAGTTGAAAATTACGGTTATGATAATGAAAGATTCAGATTTCTTTTAACAGTACCTTTCAAAACGAATGGAAATAATCACTTAAGAGTTATAATGAAGAATCCTAGTGTTGCAAATGAACAAAAATGTGATATGACTATGATAAAAGTATGCAATGCCGCACTAAAAGCAGGGTTTGATGGTGTGGTAATTATGAATTTATTTCCTTTTCGTGCAACATGCGCAACGGATGTATATGATAACTTTTACAATGCAGACAAAGATATGTATGAAAAGGCAATATTAACAAATAAGAAAGTTGTTAAGGATATTTGCGTAGGAAGTGAAGTTGTATTTGCTTGGGGAACTAATACTATTTGCAAAACAAAAAGCTTTGATATGGTATATAGTCAAATAGCAGATGATATTACGGAAATTGTAAGGAATTGCGCTGCAAAGGCATGTTCTCCTCGCCTTGATAAACAAGGTAAATACCCCATTCACGCATTAAGATGGTGGAATGATATTCTTATAGAAAGTAAAAATGATTTTAAAGATAGTCAAGATATAATGGACGAGAAACATTTGGTATTACATCATAATATGTTTGGTCCAACAGCAGAAATTTGCAATACTAATCCTGATGACCTAAGTATTTATTGTTACAAGAAAAACGCAATCTGCATACCGGATTGCGAGGGGTGTAAATATTTTCGCGGAGATGAAGAAGGATTAGGAAGGGCTTGCGAATGGGAAGATTTTGACGGGAACATTTCTTGTAACGAAAGCGTAATTCAAAATAGCGAAAAGGTGCTTGAGTATGACAGAGTGCAGTACGCAAAAAATTGTTTTTACAAAAAAGATATAGATGAGTATATGAAATGGATTAAAAATTATTAAAAATAAGCTTCTAAATCGAATTTAACAAAAATATTTAAAAGATAAATAATCAA
>CAYXPV010000269.1:0-3264 GCA_964467285.1 uncultured Oscillospiraceae bacterium | reverse complement strand
CAGGATAGATACGGAAACGGATATTTGATAAATACCGATGATGGTCATACGTTTGTAGATGATAATGGAGTTGCATATGATATTACCAAAACGGGAATTACAAAAACTTGTAATGGTGTAGTTACACAGCTTGTATTATATACCGAAGAAAACATAAACAGCGAGAGCGATACTTATGATAAATATAACATTGATGATGAATATATTTTTACGGTGACCAAAAATAGCGGTAATTCTGCTGAAATATCTGAAGATGAGGACAATGTCATCAAGTACTACATAAAACGCGGTATAAAATACGAATATATTCTTCGTCACGGAAAGTTGGCTGCATATAATCTCCCGTATAAAATAGAGTTGCCTTCGGGACTTACCAAACATATAGAATACACTGCTGTAGATTGGGAGGTAAGCGACATTTACAGTGATAGTTTGCTGTCCGGATTATACTATCCGGTAAGTAGGTATTATGAAGAAGATTTGCAGGGTAATATTCGCAACGAAAGCACATTTGAATATACAGTAACTAAAAATTCATCAAGTAAACGCACATACATTTCAAACACAGAAAGAGAAGAACTTTCTGACGGTGTAAGAAATAAGTATATTATTTCGGAAATGGATAAACACGGAAGACTTTCGTCTCAAAAACTGAAGAAGAACACATATAATTATGACACGTATACTTATGACTACATAAATACAAACTCGGATGCCAAAATTTCGGATGTTGAAGAAGCCCATGTTTCCGATGGGGTTTCTGCTGTACATACAAAAGACTATGCATATTTAAACAAATACTACCTCAAAAGAGAAACCAACGGCGACTATGAAGTAAACTACACCTATCACGAAGACGGAAACTTCATACCTCATGAAACTACATATATGAAGGATGCCGACACAGAAATAAGGATAGAAAACATTCTCACAGAGGATAAAAAGGGTATAGCAACCCAAAACACCTACGAAAACGATGTTTTGGTTAAGACAGTAAGCTACACCTATGACACCTACGGAAACATTTCTTCCGAAGTTGCAGATATAGATTCTGAGGAAGCAATGCGAATACACTATACATATACCTACGCTCCCGATGGCGGATATACTTTGGTAACACGTATACAGGAAGCACAGGCAACCGGCGGAGCACGTATGGCAGATATAGTAACCACAGGCGTGTATGACTATAACCACAATCTTGTATCTTTTACCGATGCCAAAGGTAACACCACCACAACTACATACGATATGCTTGGCAGACCGCTTACGGTTACACATCCCGATGGCTCAACGGAAAGCTATGCCTACGATATAGTAAACGGCATTACTACCAACACCGCACCAAACGGTACGGTGTACAAGGCATACTTTGATGCCTGGGGCAACAAGGTTAAAACCACTGCTGTAGTAGATGGTGAGGAAATACAGTTTGATGAATACACCTACGATGACCTTGGAAATGTTGTTACATATAAGGTTTTTTCTTCCGATACGGATTTTGTAAAAGCCGAGTATACTTACGACTACCTGAACAGACCAACATCAGAGAAAATTTATGATGAGGATGATACCCTTATCAAAACCACAACATATACATATACTCTGGCAAAGGATGCCGACAACAGACCTCTTAACACAGTAACAGCCACAGTAACCGGCGACGGAGGAACATATGCATCTGTAAGCGAAACCACAAACTACAGGGGATTTACAACCGAAACCAAAACTTTTGCAGACGATAACGAAAGAGTATATATCTATACTCATGACTATGTAGGCAATGTGCTTACCGCAGATGACCCAATGGGCAATGTAACTTCTACTACCTACAACGCTTTCGGTAAACCCCTTTCGGTTACATATGCTGACGGAAGTACGGTAAGCACAAACTACAATATGCTTGGGCTTGCTACCTCTGTTACCGATGCAAGAGGTAATACCACAGAGTATTTCTATGACAACGCCGGCAGAAATATACGCGTGGAAACACCTATGGATGAATACAACACATCTGTAACCGAATATGACTACGACGGTAATGGTAACTTGGCAGGTACCTCGGTACTTACAAGTACAGAACATTTGGCGGAAGAATACAGAACCGTATACAACACCTACGACAATATGAACAGGCTTTCTTCTGTAAACACAGGTGTCGCATATATACGCTATTACTATGACAATATGGGCAATCTCGTCAAAACATCGGAATATACGGAAATATATGCCGATGAAGATGACGGTATAGACACCACTTACGTCTATGATGACCTCGGCAGAATGATATGTACTACCACGCCCGACGGACTTACGGAAACTGCGGAGTATGACTATCTGGGCAGAGTAACATCAACCACAGATAAGGCAGGAAGGGTTACTAGCCTTTCTTACGATAGCTTCAATAACCTGCTCTCCAAATCTACCGAAGGAGAGTCTGTTTGCTATACCTACAATCTTTTGGGACTTCCCACATCTATGACGGATTCCACGGGAACCACAACTTATTTATATAACCCCTTCGGAGAGTTGACAACGGAAACAAAGGGGGATATAATTAAGTCGTATACATACGATGATTTAAGCAGAAGAACAGCCTTTAACGTGGCAGACGGTGAGGATAGCCTTATAAATCAGACTTACTCCTACGATGCTATGGGCAGACTTCTTTCCACCGCAAGTGGAGAGGACATACTGAGCTATACATATGATGCTAACTCCAACCTGCTTACAAAGGCACACAACGGCAACGTGTACCATACGGCAATGTACAACAAGGCAAATATGCCCGTGGTTACACAACTGTACAACGGAAACGAAGTGGCAGACACCACCCACTATACCTACAACTTAGACGGCAACCTTGCCATGACCATAGGCAGCAAGGTAAGCTCCCAGTACTACTACGACTATGGTAACCGTCTTGTCCACGAAAGCACTTGGGGCGATGGCATAGACTATAGCGATGACTATGACTACGATTTCCGTGGAAACAGAACAAAGAGAGTTCATAAGGATAAATTAACAAATACCACAGAAACAACAGACTATACTTATAACGTAATAAATCAACTTACAAGCCAAACAAACGGTACAGACACAGTAAATTACAACTACGATACCGTAGGCAATATGACATCTGTAGCAAAGAACGGAACAACAGAAAAGGCATACACCTACGATGCTTTCAACCGTCTTGCAACCGCAACAGTCAATGGCACAACTTCAAGCTACACATACAATGGCGACAACTTAAGACAAACC
>CAYXPV010000268.1:0-3276 GCA_964467285.1 uncultured Oscillospiraceae bacterium | reverse complement strand
CCACCGCGGGTTCCTATTATTTCGGATGCTTCAATCATAGCCGAAAGTACGGCACTTTGTGTAATAAGCATATCGCGAAGCCTAAATAATTGTATGAGATTACAAATATCCACACCCTTTCTCGAATCAAAAAACTGTGTAGATTCTGAGATAACCTTATTTAACAGTTCTTTCATTCGTGCAGGAATACGTATATGTGATGCAAAACTGCTCATATATCCCGAATATTCCTCTTTTATGGATTCGATATCCCTAATGTATTTTTCGCCGTTACTCATAGAAAAAACAAAGTTTAAGATATCCTTAATTTTCTCAATGAGCATTTCACCATCTACCGGCTTAATCACAAGATTATTTCGGAATTTTCTGGCAATACTCTCCGCCGCACGCATAGAGCCGACTTGAGTGGAATTAAGGGCCGAACCACCGGGGCGATACACTCCGAAAGTGCCTGCAACTTCTCCTGCGGCATAAAGTCCCTTAATATTTGTTTCCCAGTTTGAATTTACAGCAACACCCCCGTTATTATGCTGCGCACATACAGCAACCTGCAAGGGTTCTTTGTACAAATCAATTCCGTTTGTCTTGTACAAAGCTATAGCTTTAGGATTCATTTTCTCAAGCCTTTTTATAGGCAAAGCAATAAGAGCATCTGAATTTTTTAAATATGTATATGCTTCTTCCGAAAGATAATCAAGCCCCTTTTCCAGCACAGACGGTTCCCTCGTAAAATCCATATACACCTTACGATTTTTGTTTACGGTTTCGTTGTAAATAATAAGATCAACTACAGAAGAAGCGCCTATTTTGGCAGAATCAAAAGGCCATTGGTAACCCTTTTTGAAAACCATATTTACTCCATCAATCGGGTTGGAGAAATAATCATTTAAAAATTCATATTCTCTGCCCTCTTCGTCTATTGAAATGTATCTTGGTATAACCTGCTGATAAGTACCGGAAACATTCCAACGGAAGTCCACAGATGCCAACCCGTACTGCCATTCCTGCAGATTTACACACTCAGCACCAACCTCCAGTGCAAGGGATGTCATCCCTTTGTGACCTTTGGGATAAACACTGTCCTTGTATATACCCGCAGGGCCTCCCGTTGCCAGTACAATATTAGGACAACCAAAGAGTATAAGTCCCCGTGTTTTTGTATAAAGTGCAGTTTTATCGATTCCCAAAGCACCGATAACAGAACCGTTTGTTTCAATAAGCTTTACTATCAAAATCTTGTCAAAGATTTTAATGTTTTTCTTTTCCACACTTTTCTGCAAAGCTTCCGTCATATATTTCGATGTAAGCGGCCCTGCAGATGTAGCTCTCCTATGAGTATCGTGATCTGTCATATAGCCCACATACTCGCCGTATTCGTTTGTGGGAAAGGGAACACCGAGATTGACAAGTTTCATAAAACTTTTAACAGAGCAAGCCGCTTCGGTAAGAGCAATATCACCGTTAACACTTTTTCCTTCAAAGAGGGATTTGCACATATCCCCTACACTATCGTTTTCAAAAGATGAAAGAGAAAGTTTATAATAAGTTTGCTTGTCACTCCCTGTATTTCTGGAAGTTCCGCAGTTAACATCTTCTGTGACAACTGCAACATCCTCCACGCCAAGATCATAAAGCCAGTCTGCAGCATTAAATCCGGCGCAGCCCGAGCCAATTACGAGAGCATCAAGATAATATACAGGTATTGCATTATCTTCTATTTTAACAAAACTTTTTTTCATAACTGTAACCTACAATCTGTGAATATGATATCCTCCATCCACATCAAGTGAATGTCCGGTCATATACGGAAGTGCTCCGGAACACAAAGCGTGTACAACCTCTGCCACATCTTCCGGTTCGCCCCATCTTTTTATGGGAAGAAGTCCCTCCGAAATGAGTCGGTCATATTTTTCCTGTACTTTTTTTGTCATTCCTGTTCTTATTATTCCGGGACGAATTTCATTTACCATAATATTTTCTGCGGCAAGTCTATCGGCAAAAAGTTTGGTTATCATAGACATTCCCGCCTTTGATATACAGTATTCACCACGATTTACGGAACTTGTGTAGGCGGATATTGATGATATGTTTACTATATGTCTTATTATGCCGTCAGCCTTTTCAATCATTTTGTTTGCCACAAGTTGTGTAAGGAATAAGGTTCCCTTTGTGTTGATATCCATAACATAATCGTAGCTTTCCTCGGTCATTTCCAACAGGTCACATCTTACCTTCGGTGCAACTCCTGCCACATTAACAAGAACATCGGGAGTACCGTATTTCAATGCTTCATTGACAAAAGTAATTCTATCCTCAGCTACCGCAAGATTTCCCTTTATACCAATAAAATCATTATGCTTTATTTCCGGCATATGCGACATATACATTCCGAAAACCATATATCCATTATCAAGAAGTTTGCAAGCGGTTGCGCCGCCTATACCGCCGCTGCAGCCTGTTACAAATGCAATTTTTTTCATATATTTAATCCTCCGTAGATATCCCTTATCAATACTGGTTATACCGCAGGCAATTATTTGCAATATTTTTTGTACAAAGGCATATATACTTCACTGTCTTTGATAACACAGCCTGCCGTTCCTCCGGCACGCATAATTTCGGTACATTTTCCGCAGGTGATGCAAACTTTGCTCTTCTCCATCTTTCCTACGGATAAAATATCTTTGTAGAAGCCGGGATATGCAAAAGCCTCCCTGCCAACTCCCTGAAGCATCATCATACCTGCTTTAACGGCACCTGATGCAAGATTGGGAATATATTCACGCATATACGAAACTCCGGAACCCATTACACAAAGGTCCGGGAACTCTTTCTGAATATGTCCGACACAAGCAAACATTCTGTCTACCCCCACAAGAGGATTCTCACCGAAGGCTTTCGCACAATAGTCTGCAGGTCGATTAACAAATGGATTTACATAGGGATTGCCAATGGTAATATTTATAAGCTTTACACCAAGTTTATTGTGAAGGATATCCACCAGTTTAACCGGCTCCGACAGGTCAATATCCCTTCCCTTTCCTTCTGCAACACCCCAGCCGTAAGGGTACTCAAATCCGTCATAAACATTAAGTCTGGAAGTTACAATAAAATCTTTAGAAGTTGCATTAACAGCATTTTTTATGCCGTTTCGTAAAAGACGTGTTCTGTTTTCAAAACTTCCGCCAAATGCACCTTCTCTGTTGTATGCCGAAAGAAGTTCTGATGCAAGATATCTGTGACAGCACTTGATATCAACACCGTCAAAACCTGTTT
>CAYXPV010000267.1:0-3279 GCA_964467285.1 uncultured Oscillospiraceae bacterium | reverse complement strand
GCAAAGCCCGGAGCAATGGCTTGAATTTATGGCAAAGCGAATTATCCTGAAAACACGCAACGTAGATAATGACAATTTTACTGCTATCACTGCAATGATTGAATGATATTTGTGGGGGTGGTTGACACTCCCCAAGGATTTTAAAACAAATTAAAGGTTGGATAGAATATGTTAACGATTAACGGTAAAAATTTATGTTCTTTGTGTTTTTCGGAAATACCCCGTGGCACAAAAACATGTGCTTGTTGTAATGGAATGCCAAACATTACAAGATATTCTACAGCTCTTAAAGAAGGTGTCATACTCAGAGGCAGATATGTCGTGGGAAAAGTGCTTGGAAAAGGCGGCTTCGGTATAACATACCTGTGCTATGATCTTAAAGAAAACAGAAGAGTTGCTATAAAGGAATACTTACCCGATACTCTTGCCCACCGTAATTCCGGAGAAACCAGGGTTTCTATCTATGATGGCGAAAAAGAGGGATTCTTTAAATCCGGTGCTCAGAAGTTCTTTGATGAAGCTAAGCTGGTTTCACGTTTCAACGGTAATCCAAACATAATAAGTGTGTATGAGTTTTTCTACGAAAACAATACTACATATTTTGCTATGGAATACCTTGACGGAGTGGATTTTAAAACATATATTTCACAACATGGCGGAAGACTCAACGAAGGCGAGGTGCTTTATGTTGCCAACAAAGTAACGGAAGCACTTATGATAATACACAGTGCTGGAATTCTTCATAGAGATATATCCCCGGATAATGTTTTTATATGTTCAAACGGCAATATAAAGCTCATAGACTTCGGCGCAGCGCGACAGGTTGTTGGTGAAGCATCAAAGAGCATGTCGGTTATTTTAAAGCAGGGATTTGCACCTTTAGAACAGTACCAGAAGAAAGGAAAGCAGGGACCCTGGACAGATATTTATGCTCTTGGAGCAAGTATGTACTATGCGATAAAGGGCGAAGTACCCGAAGATGCTATGACAAGATTAGAAGATGACAGATTGGATCTCAACGGTGTTTCTGCAGAAACAGGTGTCTTAATTCGCAGAATGCTGGCACCAAAGGCTTCAGATCGACCTCAGAGTGTAATTGAACTCAAAAACGCATTTTTTGCTCTTGAATACAAGATGAGACCTACCGTTACAGCATCAGCTATTTCGGAGCCTTTACCCAGCACCAGTTACTATTCGGTATTACCTGCCAACCATGTGTCGGCATCTCCGAAACCCTCATTTTTCAAGTCACATCTCAAATTAATAATTATTGTTGCTGCTTCTTTACTTGTGTTGGCATCAATATATCCTGTATATTATTTTGCTACAAAAGACAGTACATCGGAGTCGTTCTATGACGAAGTGGTTCGCGAGGACGAGAAACCTAAGGAACCTAAAGCGATGGAAGTCTGCGCTGCAGCAGTAAAGAGTGGCGGAAAATGGGGCTTTGTAGATTCCAACGGAAATACTGTTGTGGACTGCGTATATGAAAAAGTCGGAGATTTTTCTGAGAATCTTGCACCGGTATATGATGGCGAGAAGTGGGGATATATAGATACTAACGGTAATGTCGTCATTGGTTTTAAATATAGTGCTGCAGAAAGCTTTTCGGAAGGTCTCGCCGCAGTTTACAATGGAAGGAATTGGGGCTTTATTGATGCTTCCGGAAATGTTGTAATTGACTTTGATTATGACGGAAGAGGCGACTGCGTTGACGGCAGAGTAGCTGTAAAGAAAGGCAACAACTGGGGATTTGTTGATAAAAACGGTGATGAAGTTATTAAATGTGAATATGAGTTAATAGGTAATTTTTCTCAGGGATATGCCAAGGTACAATCAGGCGGAAAGTGGGGATTTATCGATACCAGAGGCAAGGTTGTTGTTGATATTAAATACGATGATGCATGGGGCTTTGCCGGCGGATTGGCAGGCGTTAAGCAGGGAGAACTGTGGGGCTACATAAATAAGCGCGGCGATGTTGTAATAGAGCCCGTATATGCTGAAGTTGGTGAATTCTCCGATGGATATGCTTTGGTTAAAAAAGGCGATTTGTATGGTTATATTAACAAAAAAGGCGAAACCGTTATTGATTTCAAATATAGCGCAGCAACCCGTTTCAATGACGGACTGGCTGCAGTTGCTACCGGAGATGTTGGCTATATAGATAAAAACGGTGATGTTGTTATCGACTGTATTTATCAGACCGGTGGTGTGTTCTCAGAAGGATATGCACGAGTAAAATACAATGATATGTGGGGCTTCATCGATGTTGACGGAAATAGGGTTGTCGAATGTAAGTATGAAGAAATTCGTGCAATGATAAAGATAACCCGAATCATTGGATAATGTTATGAAGCTTAAGATACAATTATAGTATCAGCTCTCAAAAAATAATGGCAGTTTAGTTTTAACAATAATAACAAGGTATGTGTAATTATGAAAAAAGATAAAAATGTTCTGAAAAATCGTGTAATAGCTACACTATTGGATTTCCTGATAATTTTGGTTATCGGTTCGCTGTTATATTTCTTGTTGAGTACACTCAAAGTCGGTATAATAGCAATTGTTGCGGCTATCGTTTCTGTATGTGCAGTATATCCGGTTTTGTTTGAACTCACACCAATGCATGGCACTCCGGGAATGCGTATGATGAAAATTCATATGGATTTTGGCAGAACGAAACACCCTTGCATCGTTGTAATAAAACGAGCTTTGTGGCGTTGGATTTTATGCTTTCCCTTTGGCTTGGGATATTGGTATGCTTTTTTCGAAAGCAATGGTCAGACAATGTACGACTATGTTTCAAAGGTAAAGATTGTTTCGATTAAAAATCGTTCAAAGCATCACGAAACCCCCTGTGTATACAGAAAACACGGCGATGGGACCTACGAGGCGTGCATCATGGATAAAGATATTCTTATGTTTGGCAGAAATCCGGGTGCTTGCAATGTTTTGTTTGATATTGATGAGAGTGGTGTGAGCAGATGTCATTGCAGGATCATTTATAACAAGCAAACTGATATGTTTTTGCTGGAGGATTTAGGCTCTTCCTATGGTACATATCTGGGAAACGGTACCAGAATTTCTCCCGGGAAAGCGGTAGTGTTGCTTTGCGATGACAAATTCTACGTAGGAAAAATCGAAAATGAATTTGTTGTGGGATTTGCGGATTGTTAAACTGTAAATATAATCAGCGAAAAAGGGACTGAAAAAGTCCCTTTTTATTATGTAATAGGAAATTGCGTAGTATCAAAAAATATGATATAATTAAAAGAAGTT
>CAYXPV010000266.1:0-3285 GCA_964467285.1 uncultured Oscillospiraceae bacterium | reverse complement strand
TCCTTTCTTGGAGATGATGGCATAACCGCCCAGCTTTTACGCTTGCGTAGGTCTCGCCTTTTGTCGGATTTCTCCGACAAAATTATTATACTGCATATTCCGCAATATTGCAATATCTTTGATTATTTACTATTCAACTTTCACTATTGCACCGTCTGCAAGATTTTCAATTTCTATTATACCATCCGATATTTCAAGTTCTTTTTCACCATCCGTGGTATACATAACAGCTTTTTTTACGTCCATATCCACCGTAAGCTTTAAAGACTGTGTTTTATTACTGCAAGTTATGTTGGTGAGAGTTATGAACTTATATCCGTCGCCATCAAGAGCCTGAGTTGCAACAAGAGGATTACTGCTTACGGCAAAGGGATTTGGCAAAAATTCTGCCTGAAGTTCATCCAATGTATAATATTTGGCGTACACTACTATTTTTGTGCCATAGGGAACATATGCACCACCAACATTTACATTGTTAAACATAGAAATATTTTCAAAAACCTTTCCGCCCTTTGCAATAAATTCTTCCACTACTGCTTTTTCTTCATCACTTAAAAGCTCGGAATTGGCAATAAAAAGAATTTCGGTGCCCAGAGTTCCTTTTTTAAGGGACAGGGCATCTTCTATATTTACCGTATAGCCCTTTTTGCGAAGCTCCGTGTACACTTCCTTGTACAACATATTGTATGCATTGGTAAGGGTTTTGTCGATGCGACTTTCGTCCGCGTTGTCAAGGGCATCACACATATACGCCGCATAATCGGAATGCAGTACACCTATTTTGTTGTTGTGACGTTTTGTGTCTATAATCATATCGGACATACGGTTAATATATTTTACCATCTTATCCGCATTGTCGAAATTCTCCACCTTTGTGCCGTCATAGTTAAGAAGTCCGCAACCGTTGGGAATGGGAGTTGCAGGTGACGGATAATCTCCGCGCCATTGATAGTACATTATTCCCTTTGTACCGGAGCCCAGAACTGCAAAAGTATTTTTGTTGAAAACATCAAGGGGAATGTATGTACGGCTGTCAAGCTCAACACACCAGGCTTCTTTACCTTCCGAAGCTGCCGCACTTGCCGTAAGGTCCAGAAAATGATTCATAGAATAATACTCTGCACCTACCGAATGATAGTAGCAGGTATAACCCAAAACATCCATACATGAACGGGCATTTGCAAACAAATCGGCACCTCTGTAAGCACTTGAAGGAAAGAGCGTACAGGGTGTAAGGCAGGTAAATGCAGGAAGTCCTGTAGCATCCTTTGCAGGCTTTGCCGCATTTTCAAGGAAATTGGAAATACAGCTTTGGGAAAACAATCTCCATATTGCCCACATTCTTGCATCCTGCTCTTTGCGACTTTTGGGGGGATTATAGTCCTTGGCTTCCATTTCGCTCATAATGTTCATTTTAACAAGCCACTTTCTATAGGCTTCGATTGTACTTGGGTGGTAGTCGAAAAACATTTTGCCCGGGAAATGTGGCTCATTATATATCTGAAAGCCTATAACATTTTCCTTTTTGGCATAATGTGCCGAAAGCTCTGACGAAAGAAGTCTGTTATCCTCTAAAATACCTTCGTGGCAAAGAGTGGTATTTATAAAGTCAAGCCACACCGAGGTGTCCTGAGGATTGCCGTCGGAATCTACCATGAGTACATCCTTGAAATTCCTTAGGTTTACAGCATAACCCTGAAGGCGTACCGATATTGAAATATCAAGCCTTGCCGCCTCATCAATCATGGCATCCACAAAGGGTGTATCAATTATGAGCTTACCGTCATCACCAAGTGTGGTTGTACCCCCTTGCGGCAATACGTATATGGTTGAAGCCCATTTCCTTCATCATGGCAAAGTCTTTTTTCATTTCTCCTATTCTGTCACCTTCGGGGGGAACAGGATATTTGTGTTCATGAAATGACGGATAATAGGATTGACCTAAGGCATATATTCTTTTGCCGTCTTTTTCCAAAACACCATTTTTAATCTGATACATTTTCATTACTCCCTTTCCTCAGCATTTATAAAATTTTATTATTTTATCACATTTTAACATTCAGATTTGACAATGTAAATGCAGTATTATATAATAAAAGATATAATATTTTATCATTAGAAGGTGCAAAATGGAGCTTATTGTATGTCTTAAATTATACCGAGAAAAATTCAAGATTGAAAACTATTGTGACTTAGATCCCCAGATGCTTCTTTTGCAGGAAGGCAAAGTTTGGATAAAAAACGAAAGTAAAGAATACATCATAGAAAAAAATCAGGCATTTATATTTGCCCCGGACAAAAAATATTTCCGTAAAGTATTGGAGCCTGCAACATTTTATCTTTTCAGACTAAAGCAAACAAACCAAAAGCTTACCGATTTAAAGCTTATGTTCAAAGATACCGAAAGAATTGAATCCGACTTTAAACTTCTGGAAGCTTTGGATCAGGAGATTTATGCCGATGAATTCAGCCTGAAAAATGATATTTTAAAAGATATTATAAATCAATACAGAATAGAATCCGGCAAGGGTGATTCCGAAAAGAGCACAAATCCAAAAATTGATTCTGCAATACGATATGCAATAAATAACCTTCACAAAAAAATTACCCCTGTTGACATGGCAAGGGAAACGGGTTATTCATACATTCATTTTTCAAGGCTTTTTAAAGCACAGACTACCCTTACGCCATCGGAATTTATAAACAGAGAACGCTACCGCCGGGCATCCGGCATGCTTACCGAAACAAATCTTATGATAAAAGACATTGCCACCGGGTGCGGATTTGAAAATGAATATTACTTTTCTTCTTTTTTTAAGAAGCAAACAGGGATGTCACCGTCAAAGTTTAGAAAGAATATGAAGTAAAAATACACCTCAACCATTTGGGGGATAGGAAAAAAAACAATGGGATGTGCAATAATTCCGGCGAATTATTGTACATCCCATTTTATAATATTATTTCTTATCGTTGTTTCTTATCTCTACTCTTCTAATCTTACCGCTGATAGTCTTGGGAAGTTCGTCCACAAAATCAACTATTCTGGGATATTTATAAGGAGCAGTATGTGTCTTAACGTAGGTCTGGATTTCCTTCTTAAGTTCATCTGTGCCCTCGGTACCCTTTACAAGTACGATGGTAGCCTTTACAATCTGTCCGCGAATTTCGTCGGGAACAGCTGTAATAGCACACTCAAGAACATAGGGAAGCTCCATGATGACGTTTTCGATTTCGAAGGGTCCGATGCGGTAACCGGAGGACTTGATTACATCGTCAATTCTTCCT
>CAYXPV010000265.1:0-3289 GCA_964467285.1 uncultured Oscillospiraceae bacterium | reverse complement strand
TGCCTAACCCCAAGGCAGGTACTGTAACTCCCGATGTTGCAAAGGCTGTTGAAGATATCAAAGCCGGTAAGATCGAGTACAGACTTGACAAGTCCAACATTATTCACTGCCCCATCGGTAAGAGCTCCTTCGGCGTTGAAAAGCTTACCGAAAACTTCAACACTCTCGTTGCAGCTATCGTAAAAGCTAAGCCTGCTGCAGCTAAGGGTCAGTATCTTAAGAGCATCGCTGTTACATCCACTATGGGTCCCGGCGTTAAGCTCAACACATCCAAATTTGGCAACTAATAAAAAAGTCTTGACAAATTTGCATCGTTGTGATATATTAGAAAAGGTCCACAGACAGTAGGTGCTTTTATAAGCGTAAATCCTACCGAGGAACACAGTTAAATTTAAGTGAAGATTAATTTTGCTTATATGGGTTCCTTGCGTTTTTGTGGGGAACCCTTTTTTATTGACTATTGTGTTTTTTATAAACACTGTACTTATTTACAGGAGGTGAAATTTATGACAAGCGCTAAGGCGATTAAAAGAAATGAGCCTATCGTAGCATCAATTGTTGAAACATTAAAGTCAGCTCAGGCAGGTGTTCTCGTAGATTACAGAGGTCTTACCGTTGAACAGGATACAGAACTCAGAAGAAAGCTTAGAGAAGCCGGCGTTGAGTATAAGGTTGTTAAGAACACTCTTACAAGATTTGCAGCCAAGGAAGTTGGTCTTGAAGGTCTTGACGAGCAGTTACACGGACCTACATCTCTCGCTATAAGCAAGGATGACCCCGTTGCTCCCGCTAAGGTTATTGCAGATTTTGCTAAGACAGTAGAGTGCCTTCAGATTAAGGCAGGTTTCCTCGATGGTAACGTTATTTCCATAGCTGAAGTTAACACTCTTGCTAATACTCCCTCGAGAGATACTCTTATTGCTAAGATTATGGGCAGCTTAAATGCTCCTATTTCCAACTTAGTAAGAACTTTACAGGCTCTCGTAGACAACGGTGTTGAACCTTCCGAAATCAACATTGCTAAGGAAGAAGCTCCCGTTGAAGAAGCTGCTGCTGAGGAAGCTCCTGCACAGGAAGTTGTAGCTGAAGAAGCTGCTCCTGCAGAAGAAGCTGCTCCCGCAGAAGAAGCTCCTGCTGCTGAAGAAGCTGCAGAAGAAACCCCTGCTGAATAATATTCGGCACAAAACGAAAACAAAATTTTAAAAAATAATTTACTATAGGAGGTAAATAAAAATGGCTAATCTCGAACAGATCATTGCTGATATCAAAGAATTAAAATTATTAGAAGTAGCTGAATTAGTTAAGATGATGGAAGAAGAATTCGGCGTAAGCGCTGCTGCTCCCGTTATGGTTGCAGGTGCTGCTGCTGCAGGTGCTGCAGAAGAAGAAAAGACTGAATTCAACGTAGTACTTAAGGATGCAGGTGCTTCCAAGCTTAAGGTTGTTAAGGTTGTTAAGGATGCTGCAGGTCTTGGTCTTAAGGAAGCTAAGGACTTAGTTGACGGTGCTCCCAGCACAATCAAGGAAGGCCTCTCCAAGGACGATGCTGAAAAGCTTAAGGCTGAACTCGAAGAAGCAGGCGCTACTGTAGAATTACAGTAATTGTTTCTTTAAAATCAACTAACAAGGTCGCTCGTAAGTTTATACTTGCGGGCGACTTTTTTTAATGGTATAATATAAGTGATTTATGTGTAATGTAAGTTCTATTTGGATTCAAGGAGATATTCTATGCTAACTTATGCTTTGGTAGGAGAAAGCGGAACGGGCAAAAGTTATAATTCCATAAACGTTGCCGCCCGATACAAGCTGGATTACATTATTGATGACGGAATACTGATTCATAAAAATAAAATTGTAGCAGGCAGCTCCGCAAAAAAAGAGGACAGCATTGTAGGGGCTGTAAAGCGAGCTGTATTTATCCATGATGACCATTGCAATGAAGTAAAGGAAGCTATTGCCCAAAGCGGTGCGGAAGGGCTTTTGGTTTTGGGTACAAGTGTTAAAATGGTGGAAAAAATCCGCCTCAGACTTGGTCTGCCCGAATATACCGAAATTATAAAAATAGAAGACGTGGTCAGTCATGAAGATATCACCAAGGCGAAGCTTACCCGAAACAATCAGGGTAAGCACGTTATTCCCGTGCCTGTTATGGAAATTAAAAAGACTTTTTCGGGATATTTTTTAGATCCCCTTAAGCCTTTCAGAAAGTCTACCCATTCTGTCAAAAGTGAGGATAAGTCCATCGTTCGCCCCACATACAGTTATATGGGTGAGTTTTCCATAAACGATACCGTTCTTTGTCAGCTTGCTTCCTACGAAGCTTCAAAATGTGAGGGAGTAGTGAAGATATCAAGAATATCGGTGGATAAAGAAAAGAACCTTGTAATTTTCAATGTGGATGTAGTGCTGAAATACGGTGTCAACATCAAGGAATGTGCCGAAAATATTAAGTCCTGCATAAAGGAATCCATAGAGAAATATGCTTCTGTGTACACCGATGTTGTAAATGTGAGTGTTCGTTTATTAAAATAATGACGCATTTGCGAGTATTTTAACAATGCAGTGGCGTAAAAACACGCACCCAAAACGGGTTCGGATATTAACGCAACTGCTTAACGACAAAATCCCCTTAACCTTGCGGTTATAAGGGGATTATTTTTTTATATAATATTGTGAGGTGATATAATGGCACAAAACGGATATCTTGCCGCAAGAATATATACTTCTCAAGGAGCAATTCCCATAGAAGGAGCTACCGTTACCGTTCTTTCAAATCAAGGTGACAGCCGCAATATTATCGGCAAGCGGACAACGGACAGAAACGGTCAGATACCACTTATAACCATAAGTGCTCCTGACGAAGCCTTAAGCCTTTCTCCGGGAAATGCAAATGTTTACACGGTGGTTGACGTAAGGGTTGATAAACCGGCATTCTATACGGTACTTATAAAAAATGTTCAGATTTTTGCAGGGCAGACTACTGTGGTTGACACTCCCATGATACCTCTTGTGGAAAATTCGGAGCCCGACAACCGAGCAGACGAATTTACCCAAACTCCGCAAAATTTGTAAAGGAGGAATTAACTGATGGCTGTAGTTGTAACACCGTCCATACCCCAGTATATAACCGTTCATTTGGGCTCGCCGGATTCCAATGCCCAAAATGTAACGGTGTCATTTCCGCAATACATCAAAAATGTGGCATCCAGCGAAATATATCCAACCTGGAACGAATCGGCAATATATGCCAATATATATGCGCAGATATCATATGCATTAAATCGTGTAT
>CAYXPV010000264.1:0-3299 GCA_964467285.1 uncultured Oscillospiraceae bacterium | reverse complement strand
ATTTAAAAAAGCTTGCCAAATGGAAATGGAAGGGCAATAATACCCCTTCCAAATTACTTGTATTTATTGCAAATTTCATAAATACGAAGAAGAACCTGATTTTTGCTTGATGCAAAGTCGGGTTCTTCGACAGTCTGACAGCACCCAATGAGGGTGCTGTTATTTTATCTTATTTGTCCGTTACCTTTTATTACATACTTATAGCTTGTAAGCTCTCTTAATCCCATAGGTCCTCTTGCGTGGAGCTTTTGGGTACTTATTCCGATTTCTGCGCCGAAGCCAAATTCAAAGCCGTCTGTAAAACGAGTAGAGGCGTTCACATACACCGCCGCTGCATCTATACATGCGGTAAAAAGCTTTGCAGCTTCCTCGTCGGAAGTTACTATGCATTCAGAGTGCTTCGTGGAATACTTTGTAATATGGTCTATGGCTTCCGATACACTTGATACAGTCTTTACACTTATGGCATAATCCAAAAATTCTGTAGCAAAATCCTCGTCGGTAGCTTCACGAATACAGGTGAGCTTTCCCATAATATCCTTTGAAGCATACACCTTTACATTTTTCTTCCTGAAATTTTCATCAAGCAAAGTATAAAATTCATTGGCTACGTCCTTGTGGACCAGGAGAGTTTCGCAAGCATTGCAAACCGAAGGTCTGCTCATCTTTGCATTGGTGATTATATCCACAGCCATTTTAATATCGCAAAGTTTATCCACATATGTGTGGCAATTGCCCACACCTGTTTCTATAACAGGCACCGTAGCATTCTGAACCACTGCATTTATAAGGCCGGCACCGCCTCGCGGTATAAGAACATCTATATAATCTTTAAGGCGCATCATTTCGTTTGCACTTTCTCTTGTAGTATCGGTGACAAAACCAATTATATTTTCATCCGCCCCTGCTTTTTTAAGAGCCTCCTTCATAACTTTTACTATTGCAGTATTTGTATTTACCGCTTCCTTACCGCCGCGAAGTATTACCGCGTTTGATGCCTTGATACAAAGCACCGCCGTATCTATTGTTACATTGGGTCTTGCTTCATATATAATTCCCACAACACCCAGGGGAACTCTTTTCTTTTCTATCGTAAGTCCGTTCGGTCTTTCGGTTGTTTCAAGCACATCTCCCACCGGGTCGGGCAGGTCGCAAACTTTACGCACACCCTCTGCCGAGGCAAGGATTCGCTCTTCATTAAACAAAAGCCTGTCTTGCATAGCCTTGGAAACACCGTTTACTTCCGCATCGACAAGGTCTTTTTTGTTTGCTTCTACTATATACGATGCATTTTCACAAAGGAAATCGGCAATACATCTTAAAATATTATTTTTAGATTCGGTATCCGCAGTATTTAAAAATACTGCTGCTTTTTTACCTGCAATACCAAGTTTTTCAAGTTCAGTCATAAATTTTCTCCCTATACCTTACTTCTTTGCTTTAAAACGGGTGCCTACCTTCTTGCCCTCTATAAAATCATAGATTATATCCGGGTCGGAGCCGTTCATTATATACATATCTATACCGGATTCTGTGGCAATGGTTGCTGCAGTAATTTTTGTCACCATACCGCCGGTACCCCTTGCAGTTCCTGCATCACCGGCAAGAGATTTAATGTCATCATTTATTTCCTCAACCAGGTCAATAAGCTTTGCATCAGGATTTGTGTTGGGATTATCGTCATAAAGTCCGTCAATATCAGACAGAAGTACAAGAATATCTGCATCGGTCAGCTTTGCAACCAAAGCCGAAAGGGTATCGTTATCACCAAATTCAATCTGTTCTGCACTTATAGAGTCATTTTCATTAACAATGGGAATAACCCCAAACCCCAGAAGTGTTTCAAATGTATTTACTGCATTGGTCTTTAAAACATCGTTATCTACAACATCTTTTGTAAGAAGAAGCTGCGCAACCGAATGATTATACCTTGAAAACAGCTGCGAATAAAAATCCATAAGCTCACATTGACCAATAGCCGCCAAAGCCTGCTTTTCTCTTGTAGATGAAGGACGAACTTTTATACCCAACTTACCCATGCCGATACTTACAGCACCACTTGTAACAAGTATTATTTCCTTACCTTGATTCTTCAAATCGGAAAGCACCTTTACAAATTCTTCCACTCTGCGAATGTTTATACCACCACCCGCATATGTAAGTGTGGAGGTTCCCACTTTAAAAACAATTCTTTTTGCGTTCTGTACAGTTTTCATTATCGCTCATTCCTTAAAACTCTAAAAAATTTGGGTTGCCGTGGCAAAAATGCACAAAGCAACCCCTAGTGTCTGTATTAAATAATTACTGACGAAGACTTTCTCTACCCTGTCTGATTTTATCGTTAACACTCTTTACGTCATTTTCAACTCTTTCAAGAAGATCATCTGCAAACTTAATAGCCGCAAGCTTAATCTCTCTGCCATCCTTCTGAGCTTTGGAAATAATTTCGTTAGCATTGGCAGTAGCCTGTTTTGTAATTTCGTGTTCATCAACAAGAGCCATAATCTTGTGTTCTGCTTCTTTAATCTTGGCATCGGCCTGCTTCTGAGCATCGCCTATAATTTTTTTGGAATCTTCAGCAATCGACTTAGCAACTCTGAGTTCATCAGGAAGCTGAAGGCTGATATCGTTAATAAGCTCCATTACCTTTTCTTTATCGATAACGGTTTTCTTGATTATAGGGAATTCAAATCCTTTCTCTATAATTTCCTCAAGTTCGCTGAGCATTTCTATAACGTCCATCTTTAGTTCTCCTTCCAAATTACTTAAAATTTTTACTCTTTTAAATCAGCCTTACTTGGCTGAATCAGGATTATAAACCTGTTTTGCTCTCTGTATAATCTCGTCCTTCATTTCATCGGGAACAAGACCATCGAGGCACCCTCCGTGTCGCGCAACTTCCTTAACGATGCTTGAGCTTAAATACTGATACTTGGCACTTGTCATCATAAATAAAGTTTCTATATCCTTTGATAACTTATGATTCATAAGCGCCATCTGGAATTCGTATTCAAAATCCGATACAGCTCTTAAGCCTTTTATAATAATGCCGGCTCCCTTCTTGCTCATATAATCTACAAGAAGACCGGAAAAGGTGTCTACTTCCACATTGTCCAGACCCCGGGTAACCCTTCGGATAAATTCCATTCGTTTTTCCAACGAAAACATGGGTGTTTTGGAGCTATTGACAAGAACTGCTACATATACCTTGTCAAAAGTACGGCTGGATCTGCGTATAATATCAATGTGACCGTTTGTAATCGGGTCAAAGCTACCCGGATACACGGCGACTCTCTTCA
>CAYXPV010000263.1:0-3300 GCA_964467285.1 uncultured Oscillospiraceae bacterium | reverse complement strand
TGCCAGAACAAAACTAAAACACCTTTATCCAATAATAAAGTTTAAAATGTTACAAGGTACTGCATTATGCCTCACTTGCTATGGAGATTCTTCGACTCCACTTCGTTCCGCTAGCCGTCAACTGTGGCGCATCGACTTCGCGCCGAGGTTGGTGCTCGTCTCTGCGACAGTTTTGCCAGAGGCAGTCTCAAACCGTTCAGTACGCCTTTGGCTACTTCACGGGAGCCTGCTCTCAGAATGACAGATTGATTGCATATACCTCATTCAAACCGAGCGACAAACCAAAATTTAACCGGAGGAGATAACCTATGACTTGCCAAAATCTTTTTAATGAAATTGAAAAACTCAGTCCCAAATATATAAATATTTGGGAAGAATTCTGCAACCTAGAAAGTCCCACCAACTGTAAGGAAGGTGTGGACAAATGCGGAGAATATGTTATTAACCGGGCAAAGACTCTTGGATTTGAGGTTGAACGTTGCCCACAGGAAAAAGCAGGGGATGTAATCTGCATTACCATGAATCCTAATGCCAAAGGAGAGCCTGTATGTATATCCGGTCACATAGACACGGTACACCCTGTGGGGCTTTTTGGTTATCCGCCCGTACATATGGATGAGGAAAAAATATACGGTCCCGGTGTAACCGATTGCAAGGGTGGTGTTGTGTCGGGAATGCTTTCTATGGAAGCTCTGAAAAATGTCGGATATACAAATCGTCCGGTAATGCTCCTTCTGCAGACAGACGAGGAAGTAGGCAGTAAATTAAGTGACAAAAAGACTATAAACTATATTTGTCAAAAGGCAAAGGATGCAACGGCTTTTTTAAATCTTGAGGGCTTTAATAACGGATATGCCGTTATTCAGCGCAAGGGAATACTCACTTTTGAATTTAAAGTAAAGGGTATCAAGGCTCACTCCGCAGCCTGTGCCAAAGACGGTGCCAACGCAATAGCCGAGGCGGCGTATAAGATTATAGAAATGGAAAAGCTGAAAGACGACGACGGTCTTACCTGCAACTGTGGAGTAATATCCGGCGGTACGGCACAGAATACTGTTCCCGATGAGTGTGTGTTTAGGGCAAATATCCGCTTTGCAACGGAAAAACAATATAATTGGGTAATGGACTATGCCAAGAAGGTTTCCGAGGAAACCCACATTCCCGGATGCAGTTGCGAAATTTCTGTTGTCGGTATGCGACCGGCGATGGAGCTTTGTGAAAGAAACAAAGAGCTTCTGGCAAAAATAAACGACATATATTCCAAAAACAATTTACCCGAGCTTGAGCCATTGTTTGCAAGAGGCGGTTCCGATGCGGCATATGTTACTAAGGCAGGAGTACCTTGTATTGATTCTATTGGTGTTGAAGGTGGCGCAATACACACCGAAGACGAATTTGCTTATCTTAAATCCTTAAAAGAAGCAGCCTGCAGAGTCGCTTCGGTAATATATTGCATATAAAAACAAAAGGAATGTAAAAAACAAATCAATGTTTTTTACATTCCTTTTTTAATCAAGCATAATACAAAGACTTCTCGGTTGAAATTTATCAGAAAACATTATAGTGAGCTTCTTTGTTATTCTTTTTCGTTTTCAACGGGCTCGTCAATGTGTTTTATTTCCGCAACATCATCAGAGAGCATCTTAAATACATTAGAGCTTACGGCAATCTGTATCGCCAGGTCGTACATTCTCTCAGGGTTGGCATTTGCTTCTTCCAGAAGGGGGTCTGTTACTGCACACACCTTTTCTGTAATATAGGCAAAAGCTTTCAACTGATTTTTGCAGAAATGCTCATAGATATCTTTTACTTTGTCCTCATCTTCGCAGAAGGGAAGTATCTTCTGTATTGTGGGGATGCTCAGTGCCTGCTTAAGGGAGGATATCATTATAAGGTACGCAATGTGAATTTTTGAATACTTCTTCTTGTAGGGTGCAGGCATAGCCTTAAGCTTTACATAGTTGTTTATCATGGGAGGAGTTATGCTTAAAGTACCCTCTTTGTCTGATGTAAGGAAGTTTTTGATATACTGATTCATAAGAATAATAACCTGATCCATATACAGGTCTATTGTAGGAAATTCTTCCCAAGTGGGCATCTTACGATTGTTGAGAAGGTTATTCCAGTTTTTCATATGCATAGCAAATTCTTCTCTTGAGTAACTCATTTTTAAAAATACTCCTTTATTCCTAAGAATTTTTTGATGGATTTGTTATTTTTAAAGGTGCTTGTTATAAGCACTGCAATTACAATTGCCGCTACACCTTGAAATATATTGGATGGTACTGCACTCAGGGCAACAACTGCACCGATTCCTCCGCCCAAAAGGAAGGCTTCATATATGTAATAGCCTGCAACCATTATAATTTCGGACACAACCGAAGCAATCACAGGTCTTAGGGAGCCTTTATCTTTAAGGGAATACATAAGCCCTGCCGTGAAAGCTACCAAAAACTTAACAACAAAGGTTCCGGGGGCATATGCCGCATAACCCAGACTTATGTCCGCGAGAAATGAACCTACAGCTCCCACAATACCGCCGTATACGGGACCCAGCACAAAACCTGCCAGAAGCACCAGGGCATCACCTAAATGCACATATCCGTTGGAAGGAGGCAAAGGGCCTATGCTTATGAGTGTTGCCACATATACAAAGGCTATCATCAGAGCAGAAAGGACAAGTTTTTTTGTTCGTTTCATATGTCATCTACCTTTCGTGTCTTGTTGTATGAAATCATTATATCATTTACAAACCAAAATATCAATAACAAAAAACATTGTCCCCAAAGGTTGTTTTTAATATTGATTTATTTATTTAAATATGTTATTATCATAATGTAATATTGTGTGTGGAAGAGGTGACAGATTTGGAAAATAATCATAAGTATACAGTAAGCCTTCAGAAAATTATTGATGAGTTTTCTCTTGAGGTTATACACGAGTCCGAAGGCATGGCAGATGTACTTGTATGCAACAACGAGGTTAACCGCCCCAGCCTTCAGATGGCAGGGTTCTTTGACTACTTCGATAACACCCGTATGCAGATAATAGGAAGGGTAGAAACATCCTACTTGGAGCAGATGACAAGCGAGGTACGCTATAATGCTCTGGAGAAGTTTTTTGAAAAGCAGGTTCCCTGTGTGGTTATAACCCGAGGAATAGATGTTTATCCCGAAATGAAAGAACTTGCCCAAAAGTACAATACGCCGATTTTACGTTGTACGGTATCTACATCACGATTTATTAGTGCGCTCATAGCCTTTCTCAACATTGAACTTGCACCCCGTATGACCACCCACG
>CAYXPV010000262.1:0-3306 GCA_964467285.1 uncultured Oscillospiraceae bacterium | reverse complement strand
TGACTTTTAATAGTTAGTCTTTTTATTTTAGCCGATGGCTCTTTCGATTATCTGAATATGTGCTTTTGCACCGGACTTCCACATTCCTTCGGAATCCATTTCATCAATTACGGTTACACCGTCTTTTGTCACTTCATACACCTTATTTGCAGTAATGTCGCCGTTAGTTGAATATACTGAGTAGAAATATCTGAAACTGTCACCTTCGGGAACTACAAAAACAAAATCCGTATCGGCTACGCCGTATATAGTTTTTTGACCGTTAAAGCATATTTCAAGTATGGGTGTATTTCCGATTTTTTTAAATTCAGTTTGCAATGCAGCTTCCGAGGACATATTCTCCTTTTCGGTAAGTGCCATATAGTCGCCCATAAGGGTGTAGGAGTCAATTTCCACTTCTTCGGGAATGTCAAATATGTACATATCCTTTGACTCTGTCTGTATATTGAGGATTGTGTGAGCCATCATATTGTTCCACACGTCGTCTGCAAACATACGTATTCTTGCATCTTCGCTCTTAATAAGACTTGCTACATCCTTGGGGTACTCTGCCATATTTTCAAAAAGAACTTCCTTTGCATACATACCGTAAAGTTCGGGGTAGATTTTTCTTAAAGTATTCATATCATTTTCGCTGAGCTCTGTAAAGTGATATTCACCCGGTATGTAAGGCACAGGGCTTGTGATAGTTACCGTATAAGTGTCCTGGTCCCATTCCACCTTTGCATCAAGGGCTTCGGAAACGGCTCTTGCAGGTACCAAAGTTCTGCCGTCTACAGCCTTTGCAGGTACGTCAAGCTTTATGGGAGCATCATTTCTGTACATTGTGTCATTGCCTAAAGTAATATCTACAGTGATATCATCTTTTGCGGCAATTGCTCTGTTTTCGTCCTGAATCCAGTTAACCTCGGCACCCAAAGCTTCAAATATATATCTCATAGGCACCAATATTCTGCCGTTCTCGGCTCTTGGTGGCACATCAAATTCAAGTTCTTCACCGTCTACAACTACGGTTATCTCCATAGGTCTTGGCATTGCCTGTACCGAGAAGGACAAAGCAAGTGTACAAACTATTAAAAATAAAATAAATTTTTTCATGGCACATCTCCTGAATTTTTATATAATCTTAGCATAGGCAATATAAAATGTCAACCCAGTTTCTTATTATAATTTTAACATAGGGAGTAAAAAAAATCAACCTATTTTCCGTAGAACTATTGAAATTGCAACAAAAATCCTGCATAATATGTATATGTTGTGTAGAAGGGAGGACTAAGCGTGGAAAGAGTAATACTTCACAGTGATTTAAATAATTTCTATGCATCGGTGGAGTGTATGCTTCATCCTGAGCTTAAAGGCAAGTGTGTAGCTGTATGCGGAAGCGAAGAAAACCGCCACGGAATAGTCCTTGCCAAGAACGAAGCCGCTAAAAAGTTTGGGGTTAAAACCGCAGAAACCATATGGCAGGCAAAGAAAAAATGCCCCGACCTTGTGACGGTGCCTCCCCATTTTGAAGAATATCGCAAGTATTCCCTTATGGTACGGGAAATATATAAACAGTACACCGACCTTATAGAACCCTTCGGAATGGACGAGTGCTGGCTTGATGTTACCGGAAGCCGACTGCTTTTCGGCGACGGGGTTACCATAGCCGAAAAAATCCGCAAGGAAGTTAAGGAAAAAACAGGGCTTACCGTATCGGTGGGAGTGTCTTTCAACAAGATTTTTGCAAAGCTCGGCAGTGATATGAAAAAACCCGATGCCGTAACGGAAATATCCCCGGGGAATTTCAAGCAAAAGGTGTGGCCGCTTCCTGCAGGGGATATTGTGGGTGTAGGCAAGGCAACTCTTACAAGGCTTAATGCTCTGGGTATTAAAACCATAGGCGACATAGCCAACACGCCCATGGACTTTTTTGAAACACGCTTTGGCAAAATGGGAGTATATCTGTGGAAAAACGCAAACGGGCTGGACGATTCCCCGGTGTGCCATCAGGACTACAGAGCCCCTGCCAAAAGTATAGGTCACGGCAGAACCCTTAAGGAGGACCTTGTAAATGACGAGGAAGTGTGGAAGGTAATATATCACCTTAGCCGTGAACTGGAAAAGTCCTTAAGGTACAAAGATGTGCTGTGTTCCACTTGTTCCATAACCATAAAAGATGAGGACCTTGGTGTAAAGGAATATCAGACACCCCTTAAAAGTGCCACTCAAAGCGCATATGAAATTGCCAAAGCACTCTTTGCTCTGTTTAAGCAAAAGTACACCTGGCACAAAAATGTCCGTGCCCTTACCGTACGGGCTGTTAAACTTTCCGGCGGTGACGAGGACGAGCAGTTAAGCTTTTTTGAGGAAGAACAAGTAAAGGACGAAAAAAGGGAAAAAGCGGAAAAAACCGCCTTTGAACTGGAAAACAGATTCGGCATTGGTGCAATTACCTTTGGTAGCCTTATGAATAACAACAAACTTCCGGCAAGAGGTCATGAGGAAGAGGAATAAAAAACATTCTCACTGTGATGATAGTTGAGAATGTTTTTTTATTATTTAGCATGATTTTGATTTATATACATTTATGATTTTCTTTTTCTTTCGAATTGCATAGTCATACGCAATTTTTGTGCCACTTTTTTTTATTATTTTTTAATGTGTAATTTTCCTGATAATATATCACGCAATAATCGCTTTTGTCAATCATTTCGCAGTTTCTTTCAACATATATTGAACTACCTGCATTTATTAGCCTTTTTGAAAAATATGTTTCGTCATATGTTTTCAGTAAATAGGATTTGTATTCTTGCGAAATAACAGGATACTCTGCTCTGACATATATTCGCTTAATGTGTGGGTATATAATTTTTAGTTTACTCGTTATCTCACAACATAAATCATCAAAATTACTTTTGCTTCCAAAAAGGAACAAATCCACATGATTATGAACTATTAATGTTTCTATTGTATCGTATAGCAGTTTTATCAATTCATCAGTTATTTCAATTGTTCGATGTCCTAAAAAGCAACAAACAGCTTTTTTCATAATATCTTCTCCTTAAAGTAAATATATTTATATTCATTATATATCAACATTTACTATAAGTAAACAAAAATCCACTTAGAATCAATTATAATGTGGCGATGATATTGATAGAATATAAATATACTTTAAGGAGGGGATGTTATGAACACTGAATTTCCTGACCGTTATATAACAATGGGATTAAAAATTGCTTATTATAGAAAGAAAACAGGATTTACCCAAGAGGCATTTGCCGACGCTATCGGTAAAAGTGTAAATTTTGTTGCACAGGT
>CAYXPV010000261.1:0-3331 GCA_964467285.1 uncultured Oscillospiraceae bacterium | reverse complement strand
ATCTGTTGCTTCCGGAATTCAGAGGAAGTAATTTAAAAACAAATCCGGATTGCACCAAGGCGTGCGGTTCTGCTTTTGCAAAGCAGGATGTAAAAGATGCTATAGACTATGTTGTGAAAAATGAAAATGTTGATGCCGAGAATATATTTCTTCTTGGTTTAAGCGGTGGAGGTCATATGGCACTTTTGATGGCAGGGTTCTGCCCGGAATATTTCAAGGCAATAGGTGCCTACGTACCTATTACGGATTTGAAAAAATGGACAAAGCAAAACCTCTCATATAGTGAACATGTGTATGCCTGCTGTGGTGGCGATGATGCAGAACCGGAAGCTCGCTCACCAATAACCTATATTGACACCATTGCAAAAGCAAATCTTAAGATTTTTCACGGTAAATTTGATTCTGTTGTTCCTGTTTCTCAAAGCTTGGAATTGTATGGCGATATTATGACAAAGTATCCAGAATCCCGTGTATTTCTTGACATTTTTGACGGTGGACACGAAATTGATATGGAAGCGGCAATGTACTGGATTATGTCTCAATATCGTGATGTAAACAAAACAAAAGTCACAGGTTAATATCAGGAGGAAGATTAGTATGAATAATTTTTTAGATAAATTGAAAAAACAAATAAATTCGATAAAGAAAAGAGTAGAAGCCTTAAGAAAGTCCGACACATTTGTGTTCCCCATCTTTACAGACCTTCACTATGAAGGTGAGGGGACTGAACGTCTGGATAAGCTCTGCCTTGCTTTGGAATTAATTACTCGGGAAATCAAGTGTGATATGGTAGTAAATCTTGGTGACAACGTGGGTATGCTTGGCAGAAATCATCATATTTTAAATGACGACCTTAAAGTCCTTATGACGGATATGCTGGATAGAATCTATGATTCAATAAATTGTCCTATGCTTTGTGCCAACGGGAACCACGATGCCATAGGAACAGACTTCTTTGATGCTCATTTCTGGAACGGTGTGGTAAAGGGTAAGTACGGTAACACAAATGCCCTGTACGGTGACGGTGCATACTACTATGTGGATTATGCTCATATAAACACACGTTTTGTTGTTTTATCCGTACCCTACGGCTCAGACCTCAATGCAGAACACCCCACGCCGTTGTGGGCATTTGGAGATAAACAGCTTAAATGGCTTAATGATATTGCTCTGGATGTAAAGGGTAATGTAATTATCCTTATGCACGTGCCGTTCTACTACGAGGATAGGGACTACACAGGCAGAATGCTTGAGGTATGGAATGGCAAAAGTGCGGCAACATCCTACAGAACAGACCTTTGCGGAAGAATAGAGGATTTGGATAAGGCTGTTGATATTATAAATGAATACAATGGAAAACCCGACACAAATCTTGTGGCATGTTTTAGCGGACATACCCATGCAGACAGCATCCGCACCCCTTATGAAGAATTTGAACTTAAGCAGGGAAGCTACACAAACCCATTACCTTGTCATCAAATAGTTACAACAGGAGCCTTTGTTCCCGACAAAACACATACCGAGTATGGTGTATCTGTGGATATTGCGCTTTGGACACCGTCGGAAAACAAGATAGATATAGTCCGTGTTGGTGACGGAAATGACAGAAGTATATAAGAGGAGATATTATGGAATTTGAAAAGCTTATTAACGAAAGATATTCTGTAAGAAATTTTAAAGATGAACATCTTAAGCAAGAGGATATAGACAAAATTTTAGATGCGGCACATAAGGCTCCTACAGGCTGCAATTATCAGCCCCAGAGAATACTTGTGCTTAATACCGATGAATCAATGACTAAACTTTATACTTGCACTAAGTGTCATTTTAATGCACCCTGTGCAATGCTTGTTTGTTACAATAAAAATGAAACATGGATACGCCCTTACGATAAGGCTTTGTCTGCTCCTGTTGACGGTGCGATAGTAGCTACTCATATGATGCTTGCTGCACACAATATTGGTGTCGGCTGCTGCTGGGTAATGCATTTTAACCCGGTGGCAATACGGGAAACATTTCATATTCCGGACAATATTGTTCCGCTTGCACTTCTTGTAATGGGCTATCCGGGACCCGACGCAAAACCTCTGGAACTTCATTCAAAGTTCCGTCCTTTGGAAGATGTGGTTTATTATGATGAATTTAAATAATATGATATACAATAACTGTATTTATCAAGGAGAAAGTTGATATGAAGTACAATACATATTTATTTGATTTTGACGGAACTCTTGTGGACTCTATGCCTGCCTTTGTTTCGGTTATGCTTAAAATCCTTGACGAAAACAATATAACCTATGGCGATGATATTGTTAAAATTATTACCCCTTTGGGATATGCCGGAACAGCCGCGTATTTTAAAAAGCTTGGTGTGCCAATGTCCCAAGATGAAATGACAGAACTTATGAATCGCTATGCCTACGATGAATACGCCTTTAATATTCCTGCAAAAAACAATGTTATTTCCGTACTTAAAGAATTAAAAAACAATGGGGCAGTCCTTAACGTTCTTACTGCAAGCCCCCACAAGGTTCTTGACCCATGCCTTAAAAGATTGGGTATGTATGAACTTTTTTCAAACGTATGGTCATGTGATGATTTTTGCACCACCAAGGCAGACCCTACAATATATGTAGAAGCCGCCGAAAGGATAGGAAAACCGGTTGGGGATATCCTTTTTCTTGATGATAACTATAACGCAGACAAAACTGTAAAGTCTGCCGGTATGAAGGTGTGCGGAGTTTTTGATAAATCATCGGAAGAGTATACAGATGATATAAAATCTGTGCCAGACCATTATATTTACGATTTTTCAGAGCTGCTTAATTTATAATAAATTCTCATTCTGAAGTATTTTTCCTGATGTGAAGCTATCAGACAAATGGAGGTGGATGTACCATATGAAAAAATTATACATTCCTGTACTTGTAGTAATAGCCTGTATAGTAATGGGCATTGTAGATGCTGTTATTCAACCGGGATATGTACCAAAATCCGCCATTAAAATTGCAGTGTTTCTTATGATACCTTTTGTTTACGGTTTTTTCAATAAAGAATGTAACATAAAGAAACTTTTTAAGCCCGAAAAAAAGGGTATCATTCTTGCCGCTATAATGGGTGTGGGCGTATATATAGTTGTAGTGGGTGCATACCTTATTGTCAGCAAGTTCTTTGACTTTTCGTCAATTACTTCAAGTGTCAACAAGGCAAACGGTGTCAATAGTACCAATTTTGTATGGGTGGCAATTTACATATCTTTTGTTAATTCTTTCCTTGAAGAGTTTTTCTTCCGCGGATTTGCGTTTTTAAGCCTTAAAGAAGTGACATCAAG
>CAYXPV010000260.1:0-3334 GCA_964467285.1 uncultured Oscillospiraceae bacterium | reverse complement strand
AAAGCCTAAAAGTATTTGCCCCAAAATATACAACATACCATTAATCCTTTTTGTTATAACCTTTTAAAATTTCATCCAATGTGTTTTTAAGCTCTAATACACTTTCGCTAAATGTAATGTCTTTTTCTTTGGCGTTTTGTCTACAATAAAGTATAATAAATATTGTTAAAACACACAACAAAGTAAAAATAACAGTTAGTACAAGTCCAACAAAGCTAGGCTGTATAAGCACAAGCATTAAAAATAACCCTAAATATATTAAAGCTACTTCATGGTTAATTTTTTTCATTAACGAACTCCATTTCTATTTTACACCCACATGGCTGTAAAAACTTTACAATTTTTAGTATATCATTACTATAATTGAAAGTCAAGTCATTAAAGTCTATTATGGTTATAACAACACTTTCAACTAAACTTTCAACTCGTTCGTAAAATTGTTCTAGCTTATTAAATGGTTCATTTCTATCAGAACCGTCATACCATAAACATAGTTTATTACTATGTGATAATAAATAATTAATTAAACCCACTCTTATGTTCTCCTTTAAAAAAGGCTCGTGCACCGACGAGCCTTAGTATTACCCTAAAGAAAGGTAGATTGACACAATTTATTCACAATATTCACATTTTTCGTCTATCGTATCTGTGATTTTATTTTGAGCCGTTAAATCTACAACATCTTGTACGGATTTTAAGAAATCATACATATCGTCTATATTTTTAATTAGGTGTAAATTTTCTGTACTAAAATAAATATCTTCACCTGTACGTTCTACTTTTATACCTACACCTTTTTTAGATATATTCACCGTAAAATCTTTGTAAATTGATACGTCTTTGTCTTGTTTTTTAGCCATTTATATTATCCTTTCGTTTATTTTATATTATTATAATACCACATATTTATATATTTTGTCAACTATACACAACCATTTGGTTTAACATCGTTGAAATGTTTACATAATTTTACATATTCTTCATATAATTCATCTTGTTGCATTTTTTTAAGACGTTGACAAACAGGACAGTTTTCTTCTGGTATGTACTCGAAATAGTTTTCCATACGTTCAATTACTGTACAACCATCTATATCTCTAAAATCTTCTCTTGGTGTATCTGGATTTTGTAATAATTTGTTTAAATCCTCTATAACTAAAGGTGCATTTTTAATATATTGTTTTTGATGGTCTATAAACCATTTTGACATTCTTGATAATATTTCTGGGTTTTTTAATTCTTCCTTGTATCTTTTAGCTTGGTCTTCAACATCTTTTAAATATTCAAGTATATTTTTTTCTGTAAAAAGATTAATTTCACCAACTATTTCATAATCACAAAATATATGACCTGCTTTACATTTTTTCATACCAATATCTTGTAAACATATATCGTATCCGTCCTCTGTTCTACCACAAAAGTCGCACACAAAACTTGAACTTGAAGAGTTTGATACAAAACCGTTTCTAATTTTCATCTTAAACCTCTCTTTCTTTATATCCTACTATGTTACACAAAGTTTCAATAAACTCTAGTGAATTTTCTGCAATTTCATCACATTGGTATATATGTTCATCACTAAATATGTCATAATTTTCAATAAATTTTTTAACTGCTAAATATAATTCATATTGTTTTTGTGAACTAGCAATTAAACCATTTTCTTTCGCTACATATTTAGGTATAAATACAGAATTTGAACCACATTCACCTTCTACTTCAAGATAATTATATTCGTCATAAGGTGTATCTCCACCGTCTATGGTATCATGAGATATATTATTTTCTTCTAAATATCTACAAATTTCAACATAGTCTTCATTACCGTCGTATACCATTTCGGTGTAAATATTACCACCGATTTCATAATAATCTCTATCTAATTCTTGTAAAAATTCTTTTATTTCATTTGTCTTACTAGATTGTATAACAAATGATGAACTAGAGCTATTGCTTACAAATCCTTGTCTATATTTCATAATTTAATCTCCCCAATATACTAAACATTCTGGTTTATCAAATAAATCTGGGAACATATTATATAAATTATCAGCTAATTCATACTCATTGTCTACAAAGCCCATTTTTTCACATAAACTATCAAACTCTTTTGCGTATGTAATATCCCAACAAGGTTCACAGTTGTCGCTTTGAGCTGTATACATCTCCACGTCTTGACCTAAACATTTACATGAACATGGTCGAAAGGCTTTTTTGTATAATTCAATTACTTCTTCTGCATGTTTACCATATTCTCTTTTAATTTTTTCATTTTCATACCATTTATAATCTTTTGGTGCTACTACCACAAAGCTTGAACTACTTGAGTTTGACACAAATCCATTTCTAATTTTCATTTATATACTCCTTAATTACACTCATAATCTGTAATACCAAGTGCTTTTAAAACATCTTCTATAACATCCTCACTACCAATTTCAACGCTTGCATATAAAATTTCCTCATCATTTTTAATAGCTTCTTGCATTATACTAGCTTCGTATTTGGTACATTCTTCCATAAAGTCTTCTGGTGTATCATAACCCCATTCGTCTACTACGTAATCTCTAGCTTTATATACTTTAAACATTGACTCTAAAATTCTTCTACAATTAGGACATTGTATTAAATTTTTGTCTTTTACTCTTACGATAAATGAAGAGCTTGAACTGTTGCTTACAAAGCCGTTTCTAAATTTTGCCATTGTATACTCCTTTTATTAACCCATGTGCCAACAGCTTTTGTCTATATCAAAAGTAGCTTCAATCCATTCTTTTACTTCTTCTGTAAAGTAGTTATCATCATTATCACTAATAATTATGTCTTTATCGTTTAAACCACCCAGAAATTCACGCATATAAAATTTAAAACTGCAATCTTCAAACTTACATACATCTACCCATTTTTGTATAACTTCTGGTGTACTATATCTTTCTTCATCATGTTTAGCCCAATTTGGGTATTTTTCGTAAAATTCTTTATTTTCTACTAATCTTTCTTGATAATCTTGGTATACTTTTTGCACAATTTTATCTTTTATTTCGTTCAAGTCTACAGAAGCTAGTTTATTACTAATTACAAAACTTGATGAACTGCTATTTGATACAAAACCTTGTCTAATTTTCATTTTATTCACCCCCATTTGTACACATTTTAAGTATTAAATCTGTATCATATTCTTTGTATATCCATTTATCCATAAAATATTTTATATTAAGTGGTGGCACATAAGTTGTATATTCAACTTTTCTTTTACCACATTTTTTACATTCTAAAAGTATACAATGATATGTATATTCGTCACCGTTGTAAATATCTATATATGGTATTTTAC
>CAYXPV010000259.1:0-3340 GCA_964467285.1 uncultured Oscillospiraceae bacterium | reverse complement strand
GCACATTTTGCGCACCTTGCTTCCTATGACGAGATCGTGCAGAACGAGTATAATCTTTCTGTAAGCACTTACGTAGAAGCAGAGGATACGCACGAAGTCGTGGATATTGTCAAGCTCAATGCGGAACTCAAAGGAATCGTTGCAAGAGAGCAAGTCTTGCGCGAGGAAATTGACAGAATTATTGCGGAGATTGAAGCGTAAAGGAGACGAAAATTTTGCCTGTAATTAAACAACATTTTGTGCCACAGTTTATAATGCGGAATTTTGCGGACGAGAATGGTTTGCTTTGTATTATCGATAAGCAATCTTCTCCAATAAGAGCTATCGAATCAAAATCGACCGCCATACTATTTGAGAACGATATGTATGAGACAAAGAATTTAGATGGTTCTTATTTTGACAGGAATGTAATAGAAAACAAATTCGCTCAAATTGAAGGGTATATTGCAAATGTATTGCAGGCAGTAGATAGTGAATTGTCTAATAGACGGACATTATCGTCAGATGAAGAAGCCGCATTTGCACTATTTATAGCGTTGCAGTTGGTACGACTTCCATTGGTGCGAGAAATAATAAACGCAAGTCCCAAAGGACGATTTACAAGTGATGTAGATAAAGAGATATACGATAAAGCCACCTACCGTATGATGCTTTTATCAAGAGAAAGTGGTTTTGAATACTTAAAGGAAAATGGCTTGGAGCTGAGTGAGGAAGCCAAGGAACAACTAAAAGGACAAAGTCTGTTGGAATATACTGCATCATTTATACTTAGCGAATGTGCAATTTACGTTTTGGTTACGCAAAATGACCAACAGTATGTATTGTCCGATATGCCGATACTTATAGATTCTTTCTCCGATGCAAAATATATTTTTCCCGTAGCTCCTCGAATTGCTCTTTGTTGTTGCTTATTTGAAGAAGCCGGCAAAAGCGAGTTCGGAGGCTTTATACAAGCTCAAAGTGAGTGGATAGAAAAAATTAACAAACAATTATGTGATAAAGCAAACAGGTGGATAATTTGTAAAAGCGGTTATTCTTCATGTGTTTTGAACCTGTTAGCGTAAACGAGGTCTAAAATGACAAAACTTGAACAATTGATACAAGAGCTTTGCCCGAATGGCGCGGAATACAAGACACTTGGTGAAATTGCTGTTGATGTATTTAGAGGCGCGGGCATAAAGCGCGATGAGGTAACAGAAGAAGGTGTTCCTTGTGTTCGTTACGGTGAAATATACACTACCTACGGCGTATGGTTTGATGAGTGTGTTTCTCATACACTTATTGAAAACGTACCCACGCCGAAATACTTTGAGTACGGAGATATTCTCTTTGCTATCACTGGTGAGAGCGTCGAGGAGATCGCAAAATCCACGGCATACGTCGGTCACGATAAGTGTTTGGCGGGCGGTGATATTGTTGTTTTGAAGCATAATCAAAACCCAAAGTATTTGGCTTATGCTTTATCAACTACGGACGCACAAATGCAAAAAAGCAAAGGCAAAGTAAAAAGCAAGGTAGTACATTCAAGCGTTCCTGCAATTAAGGAAATAGTAGTTCCGATCCCGCCTCTGCCTGTGCAGAGTGAAATTGTCCGTATTTTGGACAATTTCACGGAGCTTACAGCGGAGCTTACAGCGGAGCTTACAGCGAGAAAACAGCAATATGACTATTACCGAAATGAACTTCTTGATATAAAAGGTGCTGACGTGCCATTTAAGACATTAGGTGAATTGTCTAAATTTCGCAGAGGTTCTTTCCCGCAACCATACGGAAATGCGGAATGGTATGACGGAGAGGGGGCTATGCCTTTTGTACAGGTAGCAGATATAGGTGAAGATATGCGTCTTGTTGCTGATACAAAAAGAAAAATCTCTACTATTGCACAACCTAAAAGTGTTTTTGCTCCATCGGGTTCTATCATCATCAGTTTACAAGGTAGCATAGGAAGAATTGCGGTTACTCAATATGATGCTTATATTGATAGAACTGTTGCTATATTTCAAGATATTTCAAAAGAGATACTTCCCAAGTATTTTGTATATCAATTGCAACGGATATTTGCAATCAAAGAGAAAACGGCGAGAGGAAGTACTATAAAAACAATAACCAAAGAAGAATTCACCTCTTTTTCAATAGCGGTTCCATCTATCAACGAACAGGAACGCATTGTAGAGGTGCTTGATAAATTTCACGCACTTTGTCACGATATTTCTGATGGACTTCCCGCCGAGATTGAAGGTCGCAGAAAGCAATACGAATATTACAGAGATAAGTTGCTTGCCTTCAAGCCTTATACAAAAGCAAACTGAGAGGAAAAACAAGTAATGACCACCTTAAAATACAATATGGATGCAATAGAGCTTTCAGCGCTAAAATCGTTAGTATGGGAAGCGTTGCGCAGCAAATGGAAACGCAGCGGAAACTTTCCCGTAACTCCGACATTTAGAGCGAAATATGAAGATATTTGTATGTCCGTTGCAGAATTGGCAGTCCAAAAAGGAATAATCAAAGATCCTCATTCCCAAGGCGTTTATCAGTACACACGCGAAATTTCAACCAAGGGAAAGCAGAATATTGGAAGTGTATTGTGGTCTTTAGTTGCGCAGGAAATACTGTATGTTGATATACAGCAAAATGCTTCGGGGTTAGTATTTGATCTAACCGAGTATGGCGAACAAGTATTAAAAGCGGAGCGACCCATTCCGCACGATCCCGAGGGATATTTGGCTCACTTAAAATCAGAAGTTCCCGACGTTGATGAGGTAATTTATACATATCTTTCGGAAGGTATAAACGCCTATAATCATCGGTTGTATCTTTCTGCCACTACGGCAATCGGATGCGCTTCTGAAAAGGCATTGTTGTTATTGATAGAGGCATATATTTCGTTTTTACCATCCGATAAAGAACGAGATAGCTTTGTAAAGCGTACTAATGGCAAGCAGATAAAAACACAGTTCGAAGAATTTTGGAAAAGTTTTGGCGGTCACAAGGGGGAGTTCGATAAAGAGTTAACCGACGGGATTGATATTGTAGTCGGTGGTATTTTTGAATTGTTAAGGCAAAACAGAAATAGCACGGGACATCCTACGGGCAAATCAATGTCGAAAGAAACTGTTTTTGCTTCTTTACAGCTATTTATCACATATTGCAAACGCATATATAGTTTGATTGCATTTTTTAACGCCAACAAGCGTGTGAATGACAATAATGCTTAACAACGGAGAACATAATGCGGATAAAAGGTCATAATTTAGACGATGAATTGATTGTTGAAATAGGCAAATTCTCGATACTGTGGAATTGCTTTGAGCGATTTCAATGCGATAATAATTGCAAC
>CAYXPV010000258.1:0-3359 GCA_964467285.1 uncultured Oscillospiraceae bacterium | reverse complement strand
GAAACCTATATTGTTGATATGCGTAAAGAAATGGAAAATGGCAATATGGGTATTTTCAGTACAAAGTTACTTGAGGAAATTGCCCACAATCTTGAAAATAATCAACAGACGATACTTTTTTTGAACAGAAGAGGATTTTCAAGTTTTGTTTCCTGCCGCACTTGCGGATATACGGTTAAATGTCCTAATTGCAATGTTTCTTTAACATACCATAAATCCATAAACAAAATGGTTTGCCACTATTGTGATTATGCAGAAAAATTACCCCATATCTGTCCCGAATGCTCAGGTAAATACATAAAGCATTTCGGAATAGGCACTCAAAAAGTTGCTGATGAAATCAGTGAACTGTTTCCGTCTGCAAGGGTTATACGAATGGATGCAGATACCACATCTGCTAAAATGAGTCACGAAACCCTTCTGCGCTCTTTCAAGAATCGAGAAGCCGATATTTTAATCGGCACTCAGATGATAACCAAAGGCCTTGATTTCGATAATGTTACTCTGGTTGGTGTTGTGGCGGCGGATATGAGTCTGAATATTGATGATTTCAGGGCATCCGAAAGGACATTCGACCTTATTACTCAGGTTACCGGACGTGCAGGACGAGGCAAACTAAAGGGAAGGTCTGTAATACAAACCTATAATCCCGATAACGAAACAATAATTTCGGCTGCTTCCCAAAATTATCGAGAATTTTATAAAGATGAAATAGAGCTGAGGAAACTTTTGGTATATCCTCCTTTTTGTGAATTTATAAACTTTATTTTCACCTCGGATAAACAACAGATTGCTAAAAGTACAGCCAACAGCTTCTATAATGAACTTAAAAGACTTGTCGGTAACGGTGCCATAATTTATGCACCGGGCGAAGCACCTATGTTTAAGGTAAATAATAACTATAGATACAGGTTTTTAATTAAAACCAGATATTCAAAAAAAATGTATGAAGATATATATTCGTTGTACAGAAAATATATATTGAAGAAAAATTCTTCAAAAATCACAATCGATGTAAATCCTGTAAATATGTATTAAGGAGAGTATACAATGGCACTTAGAAATATCAGAAAACTTGGTGACGATATATTGAGAAAGAAGTGTCGACAAGTTGACACAATTGATGAAAAAATTCTCACTTTACTCGATGATATGACAGAAACAATGTACGATTCAAACGGTGTAGGTCTTGCTGCTCCTCAAATTGGTGTATTGAAACGTATAGTTGTTATAGATATCGGTGAAGGTCTTATTGAAATGATAAACCCGGAAATAACACATTTTGAGGGAAATATCAAGGATACGGAAGGGTGCCTCAGTGTTCCGGGTAAATATGGCTATGTGGTTCGACCTGCAAAAGTGACAGCTGTTGCTTTGGACCGAAATGGTGAAAAATTTGAGATTACCGGAGAAGGTTTACTTGCCAAGGCTATATGTCATGAGCTTGACCACCTTGACGGTATTGTATTTGTGGACAAGGTTACCGAATATATTAATATAGAAGATAAATAGAGGTTTTAATATTTTATGAATATAATGTTTATGGGTACACCGGAGTTTGCATGTGTGTCCCTTCGTAAGCTTGTTGATGAAGGTTATAACGTGACAAGTGTTGTAACAACGGAAGATAAACCCCGCGGCAGAGGTCATAAGATGACACACCCGGATGTATATCTTGCCGCAGAAGAACTTGGCATAGATAATATTTATCAACCCATTAACCTGAAAAAAGAAAATTTTGAAAGTATTTTACTCAAAGAAAAACCCGACGTAATAGTTGTTGTCGCATATGGAAAACTTTTGCCGGAATATGTTATAAATTACCCTAAGTACGGTTGTATAAATGTTCACGGCTCACTTCTCCCAAAATACAGAGGCGCAGCTCCGATGCAGTGGTGTCTTATTGACGGCGAACAAGAAACCGGAATCACAACCATGTATATGGATAAAGATCTGGATACAGGGGATATGCTTCTTAAATCAAGTATTCCGCTGAGTCTTGATGACAACTTCGGTACAGTTCACGATAAACTCAGTGTGCTTGGTGCCGAGCTCCTGATAAAAACACTTTCTTTGGCTGAAAAAGAAGAACTTGTGCGCATACCTCAGGGTGAAACAACTACCCATTATGCACAGATGATAACTAAAGAAATGTGTAAAATTAACTGGGAGAAAAAAGCTACGGAGATATGTAATCTTATACGTGGTCTTACTCCTTTCCCCAAGGCAAGTTGTGAGTTTGACGGAAAAGCGCTTAAAATTACAAAAGCTCTTCCTGTTGATGTAACTTCCCATAAGGCTGTGGGACAGATTGTTTCCGTTAACAAAGATTCTTTTGATGTTTGTTGCGGTGATGGTGGGTTACTTCGTATATTTGAAATTCAACCAGAAGGCAAAAAGGTTATGCCTGTAGAAGATTATCTTAAGGGTAATAAAATTGATATTAACACTATACTTAGTTGACGAGGTAAATAAATGAGCGTTAATCCCAGGAAATTAGCTGTTGATATTGTTTATAATGTTTTGAAAAACAAAAAAACACTTTCAGATGAACTAAATAATCTTCGCTTAAATTATTCCGATATTTCACTTCTCGATATTAAGTTTATATCGGAAATAGTGAACGGTGTTATTCGTAACCTTGAATTTACGGATTATCTCATTTCATTGGCTTCTACATTTAAAATCAATAAGATTTCTCCTTATGTTCTTGCTGTTTTGAGGTGTGGTTGCTATCAGCTAATATTTATGGATAAAGTTCCTTCAAGTGCTGCGGTTAACGAGTGTGTGAAAATCATTAAAAAATCTTCCAATGCCAGACTTAGCGGTTATGTAAATGCTGTTTTGCGGAAAATTGATGCAAACGGCAATAATGTTGATTTGCCTTCTGACAAATCCAAATACCTTTCTGTTGTATATTCATGTCCCATGTGGCTTGTTAAGAAGTTTGAGAATTTATTAGGTGATGAGGCAGAAACACTCTTGCAATCACTTAACAAGAAGGCTCCGACTGTTTTGAGAGTTAACAGAATGCAAATCTCTTGTGAAGATTTAATTGAACGATTAAACAATAAAGGTTGGAACTGCAAAAAATATTCATCCGATTTGTTTCCTGATGTTGATTATCTTATTTCAACTGATAAAATTGAAAGTATAGAAAGCACGGAGGAATTTAAAGAAGGATTGTTTTACATACAAGACCCTGCAGCAGCCTATGTGGGTGAAGTTCTTAAGCCGGTTAAAGGTTCGGTTGTTTTTGATATGTGTGCTTCACCGGGTGGAAAATCTACTCATCTTGCAGAAATTATGCAGGATTGCGGAAATGTTTTTTCCTTTGATGTATCTGAAGGTAAAATTAA
>CAYXPV010000257.1:0-3367 GCA_964467285.1 uncultured Oscillospiraceae bacterium | reverse complement strand
TGGAGTTATCAATAACTACCACACCCTTGGAAGCTGCTATGGGAGCAAACTTTTCGCTGGTGGAACCGCCTGCGGAGAAGAGTGCGATGTCTATATCCTTATCGAAGGAGTTTTCTGTAAGTTCTTCAATAACATATTCCTTACCCATAAACTCAACCTTGGAGCCTGCAGAACGTGCAGAAGCCATAAGGTAGTAGTTTTCTACGGGAAGTTTGATTTCTTCAAGAACTTTAAGGAATGTTCTCCCTACCATACCTGTAGCACCAACTACAGCAATATTGTACTTTTTCATTATATATCATCCTTTCACAATTATATACATTTTTAAAATCGGGCAAAACAAAAAGCCGGCATACCAAAGAGCCGACTGCACACACAAATAAACGAGTACAGATAGCTCTCCGCAAATGCTATACACAATGGGAGAAATTTAAGTAGCTCTCCGCAATATAACACATAATATGCGACAGTCACGGTGCTGTTAACACCGGAACCAGAAACTCTGCCTTCAGGAGCAAAACCTCTTCGGCGCTTTTCCCTTTTCCGACAGTCTGCGGAGCCTGAACCCCTGTCCTGCGGTACTTATAAAAAGCGCACCTCTATCTAATTTCTAACAGTATACCACTTTAAAAGCTTCAAGTCAATGGTTTTAAGTAAAAAATACCACCAACTTATGTTACATTTACACTACCTTTTATTGACGATTATGTGAAAAACTTGACTAATTGTTAACGGAATATTATAATATATAATGCGAAATTATGTAGGAAGGGAGAAGATAAGTTGAAGAAATTATTGCTCTTAACCATATTTATGCTGAGTATGCTCATTTGTTGCAGTCTTGGTGCAAATGCATCAGAATACGACAATGTAAAGGTAGGCCTGTACTACGGCTCTACAGCACAAAACAGTGTTAAAATCAATGTGGATTCCGCCATAAGCTACGGCTACCACGACGGAACAAATCATATAGAAATGGGTCAGTTGGCTCTTACCGAACTTACCTTCCGTGCCTGCGGAGCCAATCAGGTAATGATAAACGAAGTTCAGGCATTTACGGGAGATAACGGCAATATATCCATAGTTCCTCTACAGGGAAACATACGAATAAACGACAAGGAATACCGCGGTTCGGTTCTTCTTACCAATGTAAATGCAGGTTCTATGTACATACTGAATCTGGTTTCTCTTGAAGAATACCTCTACGGAGTAGTTCCCAACGAAGTTCCCTCTTCCTGGAACGAGGAAGCCCTTAAAACCCAGGCAGTATGCGCCAGAGGCTTTACGGTATCAAACTACAACAAGCATGCATCTTACGGCTTCAACGTATGCGCCACCACAAATTGCCAGGTATACGGCGGTGTGGCAAGCGAAACGGAATCAACCAACAAAGCCGTAGACGATACCCAAGGTCAGGTGGTAATGTATGAAGGAGAACCAATAGAATCTCTGTTCTTTTCCTCCAGCGGAGGTCATACAGCAAATGTAAAGAATGTGTGGGGAGGCTCCAAGAGCTACTTAAGCGGTGTGCCCGACCCATATGAGCCTAAGGATTCACCCCGGCATTCCTGGAGTGCAACCCTTAGCCTTTCGGAAATAGAAAAAGCCCTTGCAACAAGCAATATAAACGTAGGCTCGATAACGGAGCTTGTTGCCTTAAATGACGAAACCGGCAGAGTATACGAACTTACAATAAAGGGTACATCGGGTACCCATACCCTTACTCGTGGCGGAACTTACTCCCCCTTTGTAGCCTATGGAGTTATAAGTCAGAAATATGTTCTTATGCCCAATTCCACAGGCGGAAAACAGCTCTACGCCATAACCCCGAAGGGAGCTGTCAAGCTTTCGGGCTACAGCGTAATAGACGGCAGCGGCAAGGTCAAAACTATAGGAAATACATTCTGTATGCAGACTACTTACGGTCCCGTGCCTTATGTAGGCGATGGTGACATTACCGGATACACCTTCTCCGGCGGTGGTTGGGGACACGGTGTAGGTATGAGTCAGTACGGAGCCATGGGAATGGCCGATGCAGGCTTTACCTACGAAGAAATCCTCGCTCACTACTATCCCGGTACAGAGCTGGGCAACTTAACCTGAAAGGAACATATACATTGAAAACAAGCGATTTTTACTACGATTTACCCCAGGAGCTTATAGCTCAGACTCCACTCAAGGACCGTTCCTCTTCAAGACTGCTTACCGTTAATAAAAACAGCGGAGAGCTTACCCACGGAACATTTACGGATATCCTTAATCACATAAATCCCGGCGATTGCCTTGTTGCAAACAACACAAGAGTAATACCTGCAAGGCTCTACGGTGTCAAGGAAGGAAGCGGTGGAAAAATTGAATTTTTACTTCTTACCCGCAAGGGAGACGACCTGTGGGAAGTAATATTAAAACCCGGCAAAAAGGCAAAGCCCGGTGCAAGGTTTGTATTCGGCGACGGACTTCTTATTGCAGAAATTTTAGATACCGTAAATGACGGAAACCGCCTTGTTAAGTTTTACTACGAAGGTCTTTGGGAAAATGTACTGGATAAATTGGGCGAAATGCCCCTGCCCCCGTACATTACCGAGCATCTTGACGATAAGGAAAGATATCAGACAGTATATTCAAAGCACGAAGGAAGTGCCGCGGCACCCACCGCAGGACTTCACTTTACCCCCGAGCTTTTAAAAGCCATTGAGGACAAAGGAGCAAAGATTGCATACGTAACCCTTCACGTAGGTTTGGGTACCTTCCGTCCCATAAAGGTGGACGATGTGGAAAACCACAAAATGCACTCGGAATTTTATGTAATAGACGAGGAAACTGCGGACACAATAAATGAAACCAAGAAAAACGGCGGAAAGATAATATCAGTAGGCACCACCTCCACAAGAGTACTGGAAACCGTGGCAGACACTGACGGCTATGTGAAGGCTCAAACGGGCTGGACGGATATATTTATATACCCACCCTACAAGTTCAAGTGTCCCGACGCACTTATAACCAACTTCCACCTGCCGGAGTCTACCCTTCTTATGCTTGTAAGCTCATTTTCCTCCAAGGAAATTATGATGAAGGCATACGAAGAAGCCGTAAAAGAACGATACAGATTCTTCAGCTTCGGAGACGCAATGTTCATTCAATGATTATGTCATTGAATGAACAAGGTAATATGGAATAGTGAAAAAGTATGGTAGTTTTTCGCCCCGGGCGAAAAACAGATTTTAAGAGGTAATTATGTACAAACTTATTAAACAAGACGGCCTTGCAAGGCGAGGCGAATTTAAAACAGTACACGGTACTGTACAGACACCGGTGTTTATGAACGTAGGCACCCTTGCAGCCATAAAGGGGGCTGTGTCCTCTATGG
>CAYXPV010000256.1:0-3383 GCA_964467285.1 uncultured Oscillospiraceae bacterium | reverse complement strand
TTGAACGGGATTGCTTTTGTCATTCTGTTTTTGCGGTACTTTTACAATCACCTAAGGTTATATATGATTATGATAACCCATTTTTCGACTTTTTTCAAGGTGTTTTCCTATAAAATTTGTATTAGCCATTTATACATTCAAGTATTTAAAGTACAATTTGACACTTCCGTTAAAAAAATGTATAATAGAAACACTTGGTACGAAGGAGGTGTTATCTTTGAAAAACAAAAAAATTACCTTTGGCATACTGGCTCACGTTGACTCGGGTAAAACTACCTTAAGCGAAGCTATGCTCTACAATGCAGGCAAAATACGAAAGCTTGGCAGAGTTGACCACAAGGACAGCTTTTTGGACAATAATTCCATAGAAAGGGACAGAGGTATTACCATATTTTCAAAGCAAGCGGTTTTTGAAACCGAACACACATCCTTTACACTTCTTGATACCCCCGGCCATGCAGATTTCGGTGCAGAAACCGAAAGATGTCTTGGAGTACTTGACTATGCAATACTTGTAATAAGTGCCCCCGAAGGTGTACAAAGCCACACAAGAACCTTGTGGAAGCTACTTGGTGACTACAAAATTCCTACATTTATTTTCATAAACAAAACAGACCTTCCCTGCCCGAAAAAGGAAGAAATAATAAACGAGCTTAAATCAAAACTATCCGAAGGTTGTGTGGAGTTTGACTTAAAGTTCGGCGATAGTTTTTCGGAGGAAGTGGCGATAAACGACGAAGAAGCCATGGAATCTCTTATGGAAGGTTCCTTTGACGATAACGTTGTAAAAAGAGCTATTAAAAGAAGAAGTATATTCCCATGCTTTTTCGGTTCCGCATTAAAGAACGAAGGCGTATACGAATTTACCGATATATTTGACCAATACACCCTTCCGCTTAACAAATCAGAGGACTTCGGCGCAAAGGTATTTAAAATATCCGAGGACGAACGCGGCGCAAGGCTTACCCACTTAAAAATCACAGGAGGAAGTCTTAAGGTAAAAACCGAACTTTCGGGAATATACGAAAACGAGGAATGGACGGAAAAGGTTAACGAAATACGTGTATACTCGGCATCAAAAGCGGAAGCAATCCCCGAAGCATTTCAGGGTACGGTATGCACCGTAACGGGACTTACCAAAACCTATCCCGGTCAGGGACTCGGCTGCGAGAAGGACTCCCGACCGCTTACCTTGGAGCCCGTGTTCTCTTACAGAGTAATAAAACCCGACAATGTATCGGATTCCGATGCTTACGCAGCATTTAAAAAACTGGCAAGCGAAGAAACAAAGCTTAATGTAAGCTGGAACGAAAGGTTAAAGCAGATTTCGGTACAGCTTATGGGTGAGGTTCAGACCGAAGTTCTTACTAAAATAGTAAAGGACCGTTTCGGTTTTGAAGTAAGCTTTGACAAAGGCTCCATAATATACAAAGAAACTATAGCAAACACCGTAGAGGGTGTAGGTCATTACGAACCACTCCGCCACTATGCCGAGGTTCACCTGGTACTTAAACCGGGAAAAAAAGGAAGTGGCATAACCTTTGACACATCTGTAAGAGAGGACGACCTTGACCTTAACTGGCAACGGCTTATATTAACCCATTTGGCAGAAAAAACACACTTAGGCGTGCTCACAGGCTCTCCCATTACGGATATAAGCATAACCCTTGCCGCAGGCAGAGCACACCAAAAGCACACCGACGGCGGTGATTTTCGTCAGGCGACCTACAGAGCAGTGCGTCACGGACTTATGAATGCCGAAAGTGTTCTGCTGGAACCATGGTACGACTTTAAAATAGAAGTTCCAAACGAAAATGTAGGCAGAGTTATGACTGATATTTCCGCCATGGGGGGTGCATTTTCTCCCCCGGAAACTCACGAGGATATGAGCCTTATTTCAGGAAGTGCTCCCGTAAAGGAAATACAATTCTATCAGAAAGAAGTAATATCCTTTTCAAGAGGTCTCGGCTCGGTAAGCTGTTCCTTCAAAGGCTACGAGCCCTGCAAAAATCCCGAAGATATAATTGCAGAATTTAATTACAATCCCGAATCCGACCTTGAAAACAGCCCCGACTCCGTATTTTGTTCTCACGGTGCGGCGTACCCCGTAAAGTGGGACGAAGTGTATGACCATATGCACATAGAAAGTGTATTCAAGAAAAGACAGGAGGATGACCTTACGCCCGTAAAAGGGTTTAAAGCCTTCGACGGTCTTAACGTAAGCGACAATGAGCTGAAAAGGATATTTGAAATGACCTTCGGAAAGCAAAAGGAAACCGCGGCGCCGAAAATAGCTCACAGAACTGCAGATATAAATCCTCAGCACTACAAAGGCAAGGTGAAACCCGATTACGACAAGGAAGAATATATTTTAGTTGACGGCTATAATATTATATTTGCCTGGGAGGAATTAAACGAGCTTGCAGAAAAAAATATAGACCTGGCAAGAAACACCCTTATAACAAGACTTATAAACTACAGGGCGGTAAAAGGTTGTCATCTTGCTGTGGTATTTGATGCCTACAAGGTAAAGGGAAATCCCGGCGAGATAGAAAAGGTAAACGGCATAAGTGTGGTATACACCAAGGAAGCGGAAACTGCCGACTCCTACATTGAAAAGACTTCCCACACTCTGGCAAGCAAGTACCGTGTAAGGGTTGCAACCTCTGACAACCTGGAACAGCTTATAATACTTGGTGCAGGAGCACTGAGAGTCCCTGCCCTCACCTTCCGTGATGAAGTTGTGGAGGTTGAAGAAAGTATAAAAAAATTTCTCTCAGAAAAGTAAATTTTACTTAGATTTAAGTTGACTTCAAGACATTTATTTGGTATACTGTTAATGTAATCAAAACTTCCCGGTGACTGACGGATAGATAGGGTAACCTATGTGAAGCCGGGGGAATATTAAAGCCGACCGTCTGGGCAGTTTTGCGATAAACAAAGCTGTCCTTTTTTTATTGCAAAGCATAAGAAAAATTGTAAAGGAGAATGCATTATGATGAAAAGCGAATGGCAGGGATTTAACACCGGTAAATGGTGTGAAGAAATCAACGTAAGAGATTTTATTCAGCAAAACTACACTCCCTACACAGGCGGTGAAGAGTTTTTATCGGGACCTACAGACAGAACCAAAAGGCTTCTGGATGCTATGAACGAAAAGTTTAAAGAAGAAAGAGAAAAAGGCGGAGTGCTCTCCATAGACACCAAAACCGTAACAACCCTCACAGGCTACCCCGCAGCTTATCTTTTAAAAGAGGATGAGCTTATTGTGGGCTTCCAGACAGGTGCACCTCTCGAAAGAGGAGTTAACCCCTTTGGCGGAATACGTATGGCAAGAAGTGCCTGCAAAGCCTACGGTTATGAAATTTCCGATGATATTGAAA
>CAYXPV010000255.1:0-3399 GCA_964467285.1 uncultured Oscillospiraceae bacterium | reverse complement strand
AATCTTTGTGCCGTAGCCCTTGGAAAAAACACCGTATTTATCTGAAATTCTTTTTGCCGCCTCGGTGGCATCGGCATAGCTTCTGCTTCCGATAAACACTCCGTAGCCTTCTTTGGCAAAGCGCTCTGCTATGGCATAGCCTGTACCGCTTGCGGCTCCGGTTACAAAAACTGCTTTTTTCATAGTATCAACTCCCTATATTTTTTCAAGTATCATAAATGCACCGTCACAGGGTGGGATTTCTTCTGTGTTGCCGTAGATTGTTTCTTTAACCTTCCAGCCGTCCTTTAAAACTATTTCGGGATAAACGGTTTTGTCGGAATAGTTAAGTACGGTTGCATATACTTCATTATCATTTATCGGGTTAATGGTAATTCCGATGTTTTTATTTTCGGAAATGATTATTTTGTCTTTGATTATATCCTGTGCAACTTCTCTGTAAATCTTGTAGTAGGGCATTGTGTTGAAAAGGTCTGTTCCCTCGTGGGCAAGTCGTTCCATGGGGAAACCAAGGAAATATATTGTTCCCTTACCGTAACTGTTCTTTAAAAGGATGGGATTTCCTTCCTCGTTTCTTAAAAGAACCTCGGCAGTCGTGGGTTTTAAAAGTATTTCCTTACAGGTGTAGGGGATTTCTTCACCGTCAACGGTTACCTTGTGGCTTACATTATTCATAAAGCCCATGGATTCTGCACCTACAATATCGGGGAAGTCCGTTATCTGTCCGCCGTCAAAGGACATATAAAGGACAGCACCGTTTCTTACTTTTTCGAGGATGGCAGTCCATGTTTTTTTGTATATAACCTGCCAGCCTGTAATGCAGGGCATATAATAAAGCTTGGAATCGGAAATGTTTCCTGTATTGCTGTGTGCAACATCAAGCTCTGCTCCTGCTTGCTTTCCTAAAATTACGGAAGCTATTGCCACATTTTGTCTGTTCTGACCTCTTGATAAAAGACATACGCCGTCAACTTCTCTTTTGGGGAATTGTTTTGGAAGCTTTTCTAAAAGGTCGGACATATCCTTCATTACAAAGGCAACGGGCTTTGGTTGTTTTTCGCTGTCAAACATACCAAGCTCTCTTTCTATCATATTCCATGTGTATGGCGGAAAGTCAAGGTGCTTCTGTTCCCATGCACACCACCATTGATAGCCTGCAAAGCCGTGCGCTATGGAGGATAGTATCTGAATCCTCATAAAGTCTGCGGACATACTCTTGCTTCCTATTGTCTGAGTAAATGTGCCGCTTTCCTGAATATATGCAGGTTTACCGGAAACACCGGCATAGTACAGGGTTTGCGCCGTTGGAAGGCAGGTTGTGCGGAGTCTGTTGTATGGCTCTGTATCGCCGCCCACCGTGGGAGAAGGGTAGGGGTGGGTGCACAGAATATCCGTAAGCTCTCCCTGATCTTCAATAAACCACTGACTGTCTGCCGAGTCGCTTTTGTCGGAGAAAAGAGAATGCATATCGCTTGCTATAGGACGGGTATTGTCCTCGGTACGTATGGCATCTGCAACCGTTGCAGTCCACCCGTATGCTTCAAATTGGTTTTTGGCTTGTCCGAGGCAGTTGCATTCGTTGCCAAGTCCCCACATAACAATATTTTTCTCGTTTTTAAGCTCTCTTACGAATTTTTTGATAAACCGCCTCATCCACATAAGTGCTTCCGGGTCCGAGATAAGGTTTTTACCCTTAAGTACCGGAGGAATATACAGCTTTCCACTCATCCATCCGGTTACTATGGAAACCACCAACTCAATGTCAAACTCTGCGGCAATTCTGCAGAAATCGCGGAAGTGTTCTATCATTTGCATATCCACACCGTCATCGGTAATGGGTTCTCCCGTATTTGCATTTACATATTCACCGTGTCTTCCCTGCCAGGCATATGCCTCGTCTACCGGCTGGAAGTCACGCCAGTTTGGAAAAACACGTAAGTTCTTAACGCCGTATTCGGATAGCTTTTTTAAGTCCTCACGGATTTTACTGCTGTCATAGTGAAGCCACATCTCTGTTCCCCAATCGGAACCCCAGTAGTTTGCACCGAGCATAAATCGGATATTATCTTTCATTTGGTCACTTCCTTATTTTGAGTTAAATTAACAAGTGTGTCATTCTGAGCGAAGCCGCAGGCGAAGTCGAAGAATCTTCCTTGCAATGAAGATTCTTCACTGCGTTCAGAATGACAAATCTCAGCTTAATAACATTGATACAGTTGACAAGTTTGCCATACAATGTTAGAATACCACTATATATTTACTTTTTCAACTCACATATAAACATTTTAATCTCAAATATTTACATTTGGGCGGTGATTTTATGAAACATATTTTTTATGAAGCCTTAAAGGATACCAGCGGACTTGTCTATGCCGAGGAGCAAAGGGAATTTGCAGGCAGACTTCACTTCCACAGAGCCTTTGAGCTTGCATATATTCTGGAGGGCTCTGCCGTCTACAATATAGAGGGCGAAAGAATCTGTGCCCAAGCGGGAGATATTGTGTTCGTTCATTGTTTCTACAGGCATCAGTCCTTGGCGGAACCGACACACAGCAAGTATGTTATTGCCGTACCCGAGAATATTACAAGCGACATTGCAGAGCTTTTTAAGGAGAGTACCCTTTCGCCACTTTTGTGCCACAAGGAATTCAACAAAACCCTGCTCACATATTTTGAATCTCTGGTCAATGCCGGGGATAACACGCCGAAAATGCTTGTAAAAGGGTATGCAAATGTTATTTTCGGTTCTCTTGCCGAACATTACGAAAAGACTGATATCAAGCAAAAAAACAAAAATATTTCCATTATTGAAGATATTTTGAATTACATAGATTTGCATTACAGAGAACCCATTACATTGGAAAGTATTTCCGGGTATTTTGGATATAACAAAACCTATTTTTCAAGACTTTTTAATAGCCACATAGGTATGTCTTTAAGCAATTATATAAATATGATAAGATACGATAAGTTTGATGCTCTTGTAAAAGAAAACCGCAATGCCAACGTCACCGAACTTGCTTTTAAATGCGGATTTCCGTCTATGTCTACATTTTACAGAACCCGGAATTCAAGGTGAAAGCAGATTGGAAAATTTTGGCTTGTAATCAATTAAACAATCGCTTACAAGCCAAAATATGATGTTGACCTTCGGTCAAATGATGTTTCGCTTTGCGAAAATTAAGGTGCAAAGTCGATGCGTTACAGTTGACGGCTAGCGAAGGCGAAGCCGAAGAATCTCCAAAGCAAGTGAGGCGCTCGGTAGGGGCGGATATTATCCGCCCGCTACATAATATCTTTACTTATGCAATAATCAAAAGCGAGTACGTAACCTATTTTTCTGCATTTCCTAAGGAAGCCGAGGATTATTATAACGAAGTTATTGCCTATGAAAAAGAG
>CAYXPV010000254.1:0-3424 GCA_964467285.1 uncultured Oscillospiraceae bacterium | reverse complement strand
GTGCAGGCGAAGAATCGGGCGAAAAGGAATATACCCTTGAAGAGGCTGTGGAAATAGCACAGGGTCTTATTGACAAGGGGATAAAGCCCACAGAAGCCTGCAAGGAGGCTGCGGCTCTCACAGGGCGCAGAAAAAACGACATTTATTCCGCAATGATGTGATTTTTTTCTTTGTACAATTCAATTAGAATATCAAATATCGGGTTTTTTGTTTAATCTGCTCAAAAATTTTGAAAGATTTTCTTTCAAGAGTTGCAAATTTAATCTTGAAAAATCATCTGTATGATGTTATAATACTAATAGGCTTATGCAATAAGGAAAGCTGATGTATTACTGAGCCTAACAATGCTCAGATAAAAGTCAGGCATACGACCTAATATTTTGGGAGGTTTTAGCAATGGCATTGAAAAACACTTATCTTATCGAATTACTTGAAACTGTAAAGAAGCGTAACCAGGGCGAACCCGAATTCATTCAGGCAGTTACCGAGGTTATCGAGACCCTCGAGCCCGTTATCGACAAGAGGCCTGACTTTGTTGAAGCAGGTGTTATGGAAAGAATCGTTGAGCCTGAGAGACAGATCATCTTCCGTGTTCCCTGGGTTGACGACAACGGCAAGGTTCAGGTAAACAGAGGCTACAGAGTACAGTTCAACAGTGCTATAGGACCTTACAAGGGTGGCTTAAGATTTGCTCCCAATGTATACCTCGGTATCATTAAGTTCCTTGGTTTCGAACAGATTTTCAAAAACAGCTTAACCGGTCTTCCCATCGGTGGCGGTAAGGGTGGCGCAGACTTTGACCCCAACGGCAAGTCCGACGCTGAAATAATGAGATTCTGCCAGTCCTTTATGACAGAGCTTTACAGACATATTGGTGCTGAAACAGATGTTCCCGCAGGTGACCTTGGTGTTGGTGCAAAAGAAATCGGATATATGTTCGGTCAGTACAAAAGACTCAAGAATGTATATGAAGGCGTTCTCACAGGTAAAGGTCTCTCCTACGGCGGCTTAAACGGCAGAACTGAAGCTACCGGTTATGGTATTGTATTCTTCGCAAGAGAAATGCTCAAGCACTTCGGTGAAGAATTAAAGGGTAAAGAAGTTGTTGTATCCGGTTTCGGTAATGTTTCCTGGGGTACTGTAAGAAAGCTCAATCAGCTTGGTGCTAAGGTTATTACCATTTCCGGCCCCGACGGTTACATATACGATCCCGACGGTGTAACAGCAGGTGAAAAGGAAGATTACCTCTTGGAACTCAGAGCTTCCGGCAAGAACATCTGTGCTCCTTATGCAGAAAAGTTCCCCGGTGCTAAGTTCTTCCCCGGTGAAAAACCCTGGGGCGTTAAGGCTGACCTCTACATTCCTTGTGCTACACAGAACGAAATTGACCTTCCCGAAGCGGAAGCTATGGTTAAAGCAGGTTGTAAGTACCTCTGCGAAGGCTCCAACATGCCTACCACAAACGAAGCTATGGCATACCTTATGGAAAACGGCGTAGTTATAGGACCTGCTAAGGCAGCTAATGCCGGCGGCGTTTCCTGTTCCTGCATCGAAATGGGTCAGAATGCAGGTCACACAGTATTCAGCCCCGATCAGGTATATGAGCAGCTCGAAAGCATTATGGTTAATATCCACGACAGCGCTGCTAAAGCTTCCGAAGAGTACGGCCTTGGTTATAACCTGGTAGCAGGTGCTAACATCGCAGGCTTCATAAAGGTTGCTGAAGCTATGATGGCTCAGGGTATTGTTTGATAATAATTATATAACTTACAGCGTATCTTGGCTTTTGCCTAAGATACGCTGTTTTATTTCATTTACCGCTACTAATTTTTACAGTTTGTTCACAGTTTTTTACAATTTGATTACAAAATTCGATTGACATTATGCCCAATATATGGTATACTTCTTAACTGTGTCTGTCTTTTGGAAGGTAAAAACAGACACCATGAACATTTAAAAGTAAACACATAGAATCAATAAAAGACAAACCAGAGGTGACAAAATGATATCAAGAGAAAGATTGACAAAGCTTTGTCAATGGTTCAAAAGAAAGTCATTCGTTATATGCTGTGGTATTGCTCCGGTAATTCTTCTATTTGCTTTATTATTAAATTGTAACTTTGGCTGTAACGTCATTGTTAACGGTGAGATTATAGGTACTGCACCTTCCAAAGAGTACGTCAATAATCTCATCAACGGCATTAATGAAGACCTCGCACCGTATCTTAACGGTAGCGATGCAATAACTGTTGAACCAACAACAACCCCCAAGATTCTTTTTGGCAAGGATTTCACCACAAGTCAGGAGCTTGGCGAAGCATTGAAAAGCTACTGCCCGTACTTGGAAAAGGCGTACTCCGTTAAGTCCAATAACAGAACGGTGGTTGCATTTGAAACTGAAGAAGAAAGAAAAAAATGTTACGATAACTTCGTAAAAAATATGACCAAAGGCTCTTCAACTTACGAAATACTGGATTCCGTAACCTTTGAATACGAGTTGGTACCCTACGGACTCATTAAATCCGGAAAAGGTGCAGAAGCTCTTTTGGAAAGGACATATGATTTTTCAAAGACGGTCAGCTTAGACAAAGACTGCTCCCTTGGTGACATACTTACAACCTATGCCCTCTCTGAAGAACAATTCAAAGAACTTAATCCAAAGTATGTGGAAGGCAAAAGCTCAACCGCAAAAATAAAATCTCAGGTTCCTTATATCAGAATAGTCTGCAAGCAGGAATATGTAGAAAACAAAATTTTACGTTACTCCCTGGAATATGAGAATAACGCAAATATGGTTGAAGGCAGTACCGCCATAAAAACCGAAGGTAAAAACGGATTTGTAAAGACTAATAAAACAAGATATTGTTTAAACGGTGTATCCCTTTACGAAAGCTCCAAAGAAGCTGAAAGAACCGATGCTACGGCGCAGGTACTTATGGTGGGAACAAAGGCAGTACCTACAGGTTCGGGCAAAATAACAAAGCCCTGTCAGGGTACTCTTACTTCCCGATACGGCACTCGCGGCGGAAGAATGCACAAAGGTCTGGATATATCAGATGCAGTGGGAACTCCTATTACCGCAGCAGATACCGGTGTGGTCACGTTTTCCGGTTGGGATGAAAGCGGTTACGGTTATCTTGTAAAAATCGACCATGGCAACGGATATATGACAATGTACGCCCATTGCGATGAACTGCTTGTATCCGAAGGTGATGCCGTAAATAAGGGCGATAAGATAGCTACAATGGGTAACACGGGCAGAAGTACCGGTCCTCACCTTCATTTTGAAGTTATAAATACCAAAGATGGTAGTACGGTAGATCCACTCAAATTTTTTAATATATAATTTTAAAAAAATTTGAAAAAGGTATTGACTACCAACAAAAAAACTGTTATAATATCTAAGTCGGTTCGATGAGCCGAC
>CAYXPV010000253.1:0-3437 GCA_964467285.1 uncultured Oscillospiraceae bacterium | reverse complement strand
CTTTTCAAGTTCAAAGTATCTTTCCTGAAGAGCATCCTTGTCGGATTCTGCTTTGGCAAGAGCCTCTTTGATTGCCTTGATTTCGTCCTCAAGAGAGGAAACCTTTGCAGAAAGTTCATTCTTATCCTCTGTAAGTCCTTTATTTGCTTCGTCAAGTTCTTTAATTTTTGCTTCGAATTTGAGAGCAGCTTTAGAAGCCAATGCTTTTTCTGCAGCAAGCTCTGTACCTTGAATAACATTAAGCTCGCTTATGTACTTACGAACAGACTTTTTGCTGTAGCCGAAAAGACTGCCCTTTATCTCTGTTAATTCCATGGTCATCATTCTCCAATATAATTATAATCAACACAATTATACATTCTTCTTTTGCACTTGTCAAGAAAAACAATATATCACCTTTATTTTACAGAGCAAATATACTTTTCCACAAAACGGCAAGGTCTGTAGCTGAGCTTTGCCTTTCTTAAGCCTTCAAGTCCCATATCCTCCTCGCGGTTAATAAACTCCGTGTGGCTCCATTCGTTTTTAACAAACTCATTGTTAATTGCCGCATATATGCCGTCATAGGTAACATCTGCCTTTTCCACATGGATAAGTGCACCATTGAGAGTATATTGTTCTCCAACGGTGAAAGCCGCAATATTTCCGTCAATCTCTATAATTCCGCCTTTGAGTCCAAGCTTAGTGAAATTGTCAAAAAGCCGCTTAAGACTCTGATATTCACCATCGTAGGAGATTTCCCCCGTATGGTCCGTGACATTCATTACGTTTCCTGCAAAATCCATACACTTTGAAAAATCAGCCTCGGTAAGTTCACGGTACACATAGTTCGGATATTTGCTTTTAAAGCGGTTAAGGTGATTTTTCTTTGAGTGAAGCTTTTTGCCCGAAAGATTCATAAGTGCCTCGGTACTGTATATATAGTCTGCAAAATCCCGATTTTCCTTTATCTCTCCTTCGGGGAAAACACTTTTAAAAATTTCTGCTTCCCTTTGGCTTGCATTGGTGATAATAAGGGGTTTGCCCAAAGAATCAAAATACCTTTTAAGCTCCGTAAGACATCTTTCTATATCGCCGTTTCCGCAGGGATAACTGCATATTACACGGTCATCGGGCGCTATGTGTATAAGCACCAACATGCCCTCACACAGGAAAAATCGGCTTTTGTAATAATCCTTCCATACATACATAGAAGTAAAATTCATTTCAGAATTTTCCCTTTTGTTTCCCGTGCAGCTTTCTATAAGCTCTTTATTTTCAAATGTTATTTCTTTAAATTCAAACAACTGTATCAGCCTCATCTGTTATGGGGTTTACCTAAGTATCCCCTCTGTTCCAAACTTACACAATACTCTTCACCACATATAACATGGTCAGCAACGGCAATATCTATTCCTTCCAGAACATCAATAACCCTTCCTGTTATGATTATATCGCTGTCCGAAGGATTTGGCGAATCCTCCGGGTGATTGTGAGCCAGCAAAATAGCTGCAGCCTTGTTTTTAAGTGCCAAACGCAAAATTTTACGAATATCAACTACCGATGCACTATGGTCACCTTCGCTTATTACATCTACCGCCTGAACCTCCCTTTGAGTATTCATACTTATAAGAATAAGTTTTTCGTGTTTCAAACCGCGGAAGTAATCCATACAGTATTCAAAGGTCTTTTCTTCGGTATCCAGGTATACTCCTTTGAGTATAGGTCTGTGATGGATTCTGTTTACAAGCTGACCTACAAGAGATATAAGTGTAGCGCCTCTTTCGCCGATGCCTTTAATATCAAGAAGTTCTTCCTCGGTAGCATAGAAAACCTTTTCCAGACTTCCGAACTCCCTTAAAAGATCGTGACCTATATCGTTAGTATTTCTCTGGGCATACACATAATACATGAGTAATTCCAAAATTTCGTGATCTTCCAGTCCGGACAAACCTTTACTCTTAAATCTGTCACGCATTCTTTTACGATGACCGGCATGTATATTCGGTTTTTTATTATCTTTACTGTTCATATCAAAACCAACTTTACATCATATGAGATTTATCTACTACTTCTTTAACAAGCTCTTCTGAAATAACGGTTGAATTTTCACCGTCTTTACCAAGATACATAAGATATTCAATATTGCCTTCAGGTCCCTTTATGGGAGAAAAGTCCAAGCCCTTTACAGAGAAGCCTGTTTCGTGAGCAAAAGACGTTATTGTATTGATTACACTTTCATGAACCTCGGGGTCCCTTACAACGCCTTTTTTGCCAACTTCTTCCCTTCCTGCCTCAAACTGAGGCTTTATTAATGCCACAAGTTCTCCGCCATCGGCAAGAAGTTCGTAGGCAACAGGAAGAACCAGTTTTAAGGAAATGAAGGAAACATCTATGGAAACAAAACCAACTTCATCACTTATAAGCTCAAAGTCAAGGTAACGTATATTGGTACGTTCCATATTCACAACCCTGTCGTCACTTCTCAGTTTCCACGCAAGCTGACCGTAACCAACATCTATGGCGTACACCTTCGATGCACCGTTTTGCAACATACAGTCGGTAAAACCACCGGTAGATGCACCGATATCGGCACAGACTTTGCCTTCCAGCGAAATCGGAAATACCTCGACGGATTTTTCCAGTTTAAGTCCGCCGCGGCTTACATACTTAAGCTTTGCACCCCGTATTTCTATATTCATTCCGTCCTTAATACGGTCACCTGCCTTAAAAGCCTTTTGACCGTCTACATATACCGAGCCTGCCATAATGAGTGCTCTGCCCTTTTCGCGACTTTCCACAAGTCCTCGGTTAACAAGCTCAACATCTAATCTTTCTGCCATTTATGCCATTCCTTTGTACTTTTTTATTATCGCTTCGTATATACTGTGTGAATCAAGCCCGCTTAAAGCAAATAGTTCTTGTTGTCTGCCGTGCTTTACAAAGCAGGTATCAAATCCGAAATTAATTACGGGTAACCCCGATTGGATTTCCCTTGTTATGTATGCACCTGCACCGGCAGCTTTAACACCGTCCTCAACGGTAACAATAAGCTTTTTGCCGGAAAGATACTTACGAACCGTATTTACATCAAAGGGCTTTACCGAACGTATATTAATTACCGCACAGGATACACCGTCCTTTTCAAGAAGCTTTTCCGTTTCAAGAACGGTATCAAGCATTCTTCCTACGGAAAGTATAAGCACGTCGGTACCCTTGGATATTACTTCGGCTTCTGTGGGATTTATGTTACCTTTTAACTTTCTGAAAGAAACCTCTGCTTTAGGGTAACGCACAGCAACGGGGCCTGTGCAATGGTTAACCGCATAATCCATCATAACCTTAAATTCCTCATAATCGGAGGGAGCAAGAACCGTCATATTTGGTATGGGTAAAAGCATAGCCATATCCATAAGTCCCTGATGGGTTTCACCGTCTTCTCCCGTGAGCCCTGCGTG
>CAYXPV010000252.1:0-3453 GCA_964467285.1 uncultured Oscillospiraceae bacterium | reverse complement strand
GCTGTGGTCTGCAGACGGTAGTGAAATCCTTGACTACAACAGAGATATGGATGCAACCTTTGAGTGGGCATACTTTGTGGGCGGTGCCAATAACAAAGAACCAAGCCATACCTTATACGACCCGGAAGGCATAGGCCTTCATTCCACCAGGTATCTGTATATGGATAATCCCCCCAAGATGACCTACAGAATACTCAAAAAAATAATAGACACCCTTAAAGGCACATGCAATAAAGAATTTCCGGGCAAAAAGATTCGCATAGGCGCCACCTTCGACCCGGGACCTGAATTTGCACTTTCGGACTTCAAATACGAAAGACACAACGAGGTATGTCTGGGAAGCGATATGGGCAAAGGCTCCATGGTATGTTCCTATGCGGTTTTGAACGGTGACAACCATCCCTATGCCGCATACCCCAACGGAATTCCCGACAAGACACCTTTTGGCACATTCTTTGGCAAGCAGGCACAAATTTTCCTTACGGATATGGGATTTGACTACATATGGTTCTCCAATGGTTTGGGCTTTGGCAGAGATACATGGTCCGCACAGGGTGCAGTATTTGACGGCGAAAACTTTAACTGCGACAACCTTGACGAAGTTAAAAGCGTGGTAAAGAACTTCTGGACACTCTTCAGAAAAGAATGCCCCGATTTCCCCATAGAAACCCGAGGAACCAATATGTCCTTGGGGATTGATATGGCATCCGACGGTGTACCTTTAAAGGACATCTACGACGGTGGTTACAACATTCTGCCACCACCCAACTCCCCCTGGGCGGCTCTTGACGGTAACTTCGGTCTTGAGCTTATGGGTATGATGTCAAGAATTGCAGAAGTGCCAAATGACGAATACCTTATCCGCTACTACATACACGACCCCTGGTGGGTTAACACTCCATGGTATGACCGTTACAATGGTCTGCCCCACGATATATATCTGCCCTTTGCCACATCAAGAATTGATGCCGAAGGAAATATAAAGACTCCCTCACACCTTAACCTTCTTTCCATAGACAACTCCAGAGGCGACCTGCCCGATTCCTGCGCAAACGAGCCTATGCCTCATCTTATTAAGGCTATGAAGGAAGTGCCCGACGAAGCAGCTCCTATAGTGTGGGTATACCCCTTCGACGAATACTCTTCTTGTGACAAAGGTGAATTTGCAAGAGAAATATTCGGCGAGGACTGGTATGTGGCAAACCTTATAAACCGCGGAACACCTATATCTGCAGTTACATCAACCACAAGCTTTGTTGGTCACGATAAGTCACTCTACGCGAACTCCGTAATTGTAACTCCCGTACCGAGAAACAACCCGGAATTTGAGAAGGAAATAATAAAGTACACCCAAAATGACGGAAAGGTAATATTCTACGGTAGCCTTAAAAACACTTCCGAAGAATTCAAGAATTTTATAAAGGTTAAAATCGGTGAAGAAGTAACCGGTGAGCTTCCCGTAGAGGTTGTGGGCAATTCAATGGGTAAAACCATAGTTAACCCCGTTATGTGCGGTGGTGGTATCACAGAAGAAGCTGACGGATGCGAGATTATAGCAACTGCAGGTGGCAAGGTAATTGCCACAAAAGGCGAAGGCTACGCATGGCTCAGAGTCATAAACACCTGCAAATGGGACAAGGGCGGAAGAAGACTCGCCTTTGAGGATGAAAGCAAATACTTTATATGCGAAGACCTTGCAAAGCTTGTACTTAAGAACTTTGGAACAGATATATCCTACCAAAAGCCAAACAACTTAAAAACTCCCGTTACCATGATTCACAAGCACAACGGTGCATTTATATTCTCTGTTTTTGCGGACTGCACCGCGGCAGAAACAAAGTTTAAACTTCCCCTTGGTGCACCTATCCTTGACGGCTACGATGCCGAAATAAAGGATGGATATGCAATCTATCACTTCCCCAAGGCGGAACGGAAGGAATGCAGATTGTTTGTAGAGCAGAAAGACGGTGTGGTAAGTGTAAGGGAAAGATGCCCCGTAAGTAACTTCTACCGCAGAAGAATTATTGTATCGGGACTAAAAAATGCTACTGTCCGTTTTGTAAGCGAAAGCTACTGCAAGGATAATACAACAGTAGTTGTTAATCCCGAGCTTGATTCCGACACTCTGATTATTGGTGACGAAAAAGAAGTAACCCTCAAAAAAGACGGCAACCTTACATACTATGAAATAGAAAATGTAACAGGAAGTGTATGCTTCAGTATGCCGAATAAATAATGTACAAAATAACAATCCCCTGAATTTACAAAATTCAGGGGATTGTTGTTTGCTTTTATTTTCCATATTCAACAGGTTCTATAAGCGGCTTAAGATTTGAGCTCCACAAATACATTGTGCCCTCTCCGGGCGTAAACTCCACAAACTGTCCTTCGCCCTCGGCAAGCTCCAGAGGATAGGAGTTACACACTTCACTTCCCGTGGAATTACTTTCCGAGGTAAAGAGCCTTGCGGTGATTGCATCGGCAAAATTGTTGTATACAAATACGCCATCTTCCTTTAACGGAGAGATGTAGCACCCTTCGACATCGTCCATTACATCCTTAAGCATTGCCTCGGCATTTATAATTCCGCATCCGGTGTAGGCATCTTCGATTTCGATTGCGTTGTCTTCTATATACTTTTTAAACTCTGCCAAGGTCATATCGGGTTTTACAGAGAGCATTGCCGCGGCAATGGCTGATACCACGGGCGTTGCCTGGGAAGTTCCACTCAACGATGCATAATTTTTGGTTTTATATGTACTTATATACTGATATCCCGGTGCGGAAACAAAGGCAGAATTATTGCGTTGCGAAAAGCTCGTTCGCTTATTGTTACTATCTGTAGCCGCAACGCCTATTACCTCATCGTATCCTGCAGGATAGAGAATTTTGGTTGCTGTGTAATTGCTGGAATTATCTCCGTAATTACCTACTGCACCCACAAGAATTACGCCTTTTTCGTAAGCATGTTTTACTGCATTTTTCAGCGTGGTTGCACTTGTGCCTGCAAGACTCATATTGATGACTCTGCAGTCAAAGTTATCCACAGCAACATAAATTGCATTTGCAATAGTTGACATACTTATACCGGTACCCGAATCGGTAATTTTGATAGCATACAGATTGACATTGGGAGCAATCCCCCTTATACCGATGGTGTTGTGTTGTGCAGCAATTATGCCCGATACATGAGTTCCGTGGCCATGATTGTCACTATAATCACTTGTATCTGCCCCGGTCATAACATTGTAGCCGCCCTTGAGTGCCGAGTCAAGGTCTTCGTGATGATTGCAACCGCTGTCTATTACACCTACATTTACTCCATCACCATAGGCGTGAGCCTCCCAAAGATAATGCGCTTTAATGGTGGTAAGCTGCCACATTTTGTTATAATAAGGATCCTGTACAGTCATAAGCCTTAGTCCACAAGTACAGGCTCAAAGCTTTCGCGGT
>CAYXPV010000251.1:0-3457 GCA_964467285.1 uncultured Oscillospiraceae bacterium | reverse complement strand
CCGATACTAATAAGCTTTGGAATGAAGATTAAAAAATCTCGGCAGAATGCCGAGCATCAAACTGCATCCCCGGCGGTTTAATTTTTTAATATACAGAAAGGATATACATAATGAAAAGAACACTCATTTGCCCTGTTTGTAACAAGGAATTTGTAACGGACAAAAACGCCAAGAAGTACTGTTCGGCAAAATGCCGTCGCAAAGCTAACAACCAAACGGCAAAAAAGAACACCTTGCGCGAGTTTTTCTGTGCCTGGTGCGGAGAAAGCTTTCTCTCTATGCGCAGAAAAAAATATTGCTCCAAGGAATGCCGTCTTTATGCTAACGGCAGATTAATCAAAAGGAAGAAAAACACAGCAAAGGGGCCGTCACTCACCATTGAACAGGTGGCAATTTTAAGCCGCGAGGCAGGCTTAAGCTACGGTCAGTACGTACAGAAGTATCAACTGAGTTAGGGGGAGCAGGATGCCGCTTTATGCCATATGTCCGTTCTTTTTATACGAGAAGAAGAATTGTATCGGCTGCGAGCTCAAAACTATGAAGTTTCCGAGCTATAAAGACAAAAAGAACTGGATGTTTAACCATTGCTGCAGCTGGGATTACGAGGAGTGTAAAAACTCTCTTGTATTAATGAAGAAATATTTTTAATAGATTTAAACGGTCTGTAAAATTTGGATTTTTACAGACCGTTTTTGTATTTAAATTACCTTATACTTTCTCCTGTAAGCATCAGGAGTAGTTTCGGTTATTTTTCTGAAAGCTTCGTAGAAGGATTTTTTATCGCGATATCCTACGAGGTCCATTATTTCATCAATGGTTTTACCTGTGTTTGTAAGGAATCTCCGGCTTGCGTTTACCCGAAGCTGCATAAGATATTTTGAAAAAGATATTCCAAAGGATTGCTTGAATTTTTTACTCATATGGGGGATGGAATAGTTTGAGATTTCGCATAATTCTCCCAAGGTAAGGTTGTTCATATAATGCATATTAACATACTGAATTACTTTGGTAAAGGGGTCAGATGTTGAAGAGGCGGTACGAGGAACACGCACATAGATGGGTCTTAAAGATTTAATGATAATTTCAGAAAGCTTACACCGGATTATTTCAAGGTAGCCCGTTTTTTTGCTTGCATATTCTTCAATTACGTCGTAAATCAGCTTTTTAATGCTTCCGTCGTGGTCCTTAAATGTGAATACTGCAGGATTCACGGAAAACATATTAACATCAAAATTTATTTTTTTACTTCCAAGTATTTCAAACAAGGTTTTGGCACCCGTTAAGGAATCGTCAAAAAAAACGGGATTAAACATTACGTTTATTATTTTAAAGGATTTCGAGGTTGCCATATAAGAGTGAGTTGCCAGATGACCGATAAAGTAGTAATTACCGGCTTCAATGATTGATGGGTCGCCGTCATTTAGGCAATAGTTGGCTCTGCCTTCTTCCACATATCCCATTTCAAGATACCAGTGAGCGTGGGTGGGCGCTCGTGTGGCACTATCCGTTAATATATGAAAATCCAGATTCATATCTGCCAGGTTATTGTTAATCTTGTGACCCTTTACATTGGTCAGGGTTTTGCTATGATTCTTAATATTTGATGCCATATTAATTTCACCACCATTTTTGATTAATCTAACCACTACATTTAGTGTATCATAGTTGATACAATAAAGTCAAGAGGTAAGCTTGTACAAGGAGTTGATTTTATGCCAATACCGGTACCAACACCAAAGGTTTATGATATTAAAGATGACAGATTGACAGCCTTAAAAACTGCTTGCTTTTCGTATTCGGAGAAATGGCAGAAATACATTGACATATTCTCGGATATGTATCTTAAAGCCCACGGCAAAGTATTGGAAAATGCTCCCGGCGGCGTGGAACTTTATGCGGATAGCTCGGTTAAAAAAGGCACATATAAAATAATTGCCGACGGAAGTGTTAAGATTTATGCTTCCGACGATGAGGGAATACTCTACGGTCTTGCTTCTGCTATTCAGCTTCCGGATAAAGAAGGTAAAATACAGAAACTTTACATTGAGGATTACCCCGACAAGAAACACAGAGCCTTTATGGCAGATTTGGCAAGGGAGTGGCATCCCTTCGATAAATTATTAAAGTATGTGGATATGTGCTTTATAAGTAAAATTAAGTATCTTCAGCTTCATTTTGCCGATACCGAAAGATACACACTTCCTTCAAAGGTATTGCCGAAGCTCACCACAGAAGGGGAGAGCTACACCTTTGAAGAAATTGAGTATTTAAACAAGTATGCCAAAGACAGAGGAATAGTTATCATTCCCGAGTACGAAGGCCCCGGTCACGCAAGACGGTTTAACGAAGCCTACCCCGAGGTGTTCTCCGACAAGGACGATATGGGACTTACAATAGAAAAATTTGAATGTGTGGACGATACCCTTGTTTGTGCCGGAAGCAATAAGGCATGGGATGCAAACAAAGCCTTGCTTAGAGAGATTGCAGATATGTTTCCGACTTCTCCATATATACACATAGGCGGTGACGAAGCCAACTTCAAACGTTGGGACAACTGCAGTGTGTGCCGTAAATATATGGAAGAAAAGGGTATAGCCGATACAAAGGAGCTTTACTGTGATTACATAGCCCGTCTTACGGATTATGTACTTACCCTGGGTAAAATTCCAATGGTATGGGAGGGCTTCCCCAAGGAAGGCACGGCAAAAATCTCAAAAGAAACAATAGTTGTGGCGTGGGATGCTTCCTATCAGACACCCGATGAGCTTCTTGATGCCGGATTTAAGATTATAAATGCATCATGGGTACCCCTTTACATAGTGCCCGGTTCTCACCCCAAATTCCGTTGGTGGGGTATTGATGAAATTCTTAAATGGAATGTGTATAAATGGCAGAATGTGTTTGCCCATTCCAAAGCTACAGAAACCCCCATAGATATAGAGCCCACAGACCGTATACTCGGCTCAATGCTATGTGCCTGGGAGGGTATCTTTGAATCGGAGATAACCCGTGTTGTGGATAACCTGACCACTATGTCAGAAAGAGTGTGGAACAATGGTTCCGCACCCGACAGAATGGACTTCTACGAGGGTCACGAAAATATAATGAGGATTATATACAGAGTGATTCAGGACAGATAAGTAAGTTTTCTTCCCCATTTTGCATCATCTCACCGCAGGGCTTCCCCTCTTTTCAATCCAATGCGGTCAACTTAATTGTATGACGACATTGCTTTTCGCCCTGCGGGAGAGATGGTTTATATAAATATTTTAAAAATAAAGTATACTGATTTGTTTCGCCCGGGAACCGCGATGAGTGTTCCTTTTTCAAAACTTAAGCAGTTGCGTTAGTATCCGGACTCGCCAAAAGCAAGTAAAATAGCCGTTTTTCATCGTTGTCGGCCTTGAAATACGACAGTATTCCTGCGACCTGCCGCCTCGAAAAACAATCTATTTTA
>CAYXPV010000250.1:0-3459 GCA_964467285.1 uncultured Oscillospiraceae bacterium | reverse complement strand
GGTCAGAATTAAAAAATTCTCCCGGCATTACCTCTTTTGATGTGTTTCCGTTAAAGGTAATATCCGCAAAATCCATAACTGTAATATCACCGTAGCTTGTAATATCTTCGTGAATATATGTGCACTTACCAACCTTTGCACTATGGATTGTCCAGCTATCGCATATAAGGTTTTTGTGACTTACATCACCGTCGGCATAGGTGCTGTCAAGTATATTGGAAAACAGCAAAGAATAGTTATACTCTCCGCCCTTAAAAATCTTATAGAAAACCTTGCCTGTGCAAACCTCTCCTTTTGCCATGGTAAAATAGTGTTGATTAGCACTTGAAGCGCAGGTATTTGATGTGTATTTATCAAAGTATTCCATAGCAAAACCACCCTTAAAAATTATGCCATAATTGTAACACATATTGCCTCAAAAGTAAACATAAAAGAACGGCAAAAAACATTTTTTTACCGTTCTTTTATGGTATGATTTACAATTACGCTTTTGTTGCTTTTCCCATTGATTATATCTACGACTCTGCCCGCTATCTCTGCCATGGAGTAATCTACGGAAGTTATTGGAATACGGTACTTATCAATGGCATCTATGTTGTCAAAACCCGTAATCCGGGCATTGGGCGATTTGAAATAGGCTTTCAGGGCATAGTAATCCGTGGAGCATATAATTGCCGTGTCTTTGGTGTACGCTTCTTTGATATCATCAATATTTGTAACAACCAAATACTCTCTGCCTGCCATTGCACTTAAAAAGCCCTCATAGCGCTGTCTTTGGGCATAGGCATCGGGATAATTTAACGCCGGCGAAAAGTATATTATTTTTCCGGGATTATTTTTAAGAATATGCTCTGTCATATCCTTCATGGCATAAAAATCATCTATACCCACATAAGGAATACCATCCACCCGGTTGCCTACGGCAACTATGGGCATATCGAAAAGCTCAAGGTAGTTTTTAAAATCCTCACCGCCGTTTACCGAACAAAGAATTATACCCTTAACGCCCATATTGTACATATTGCGGATGCAATCTATTTCGTATTCCTTATCGTAGTGGCTCATCATTACAAGAGTTCCCAACCCCAAAGGTCTTAATGCGTACTCAACCTCTGTAATAAGACGGGAAAAATACTCGTTGTTAAGGTTAAATACAATGACCCCTACCTGCCCTGCCATCTTCTCGGTATATGTATCCACATAATCCCTATAGCCGTGCTTTTTGGCAACCTCAAGTATTTTTTGTTTTGTCTGCGCCTTTATATCCGAACGGTTATTAAGGGCACGGTCAACCGTGCCCTGAGATACTCCGCAGATTTTTGCAATTTCCGAGGTCGTTATTTTAAGGTGTTTCATTTTGAAATCTCCATACCTTCCGTAACTGTACTTTCCTTAAAATATATTATACCGTTTTTAAATTCAAAATCAACACTCTTTCCGTCAATTTTTATGAAAGACACCGTTTCAAAAGCTTTTAACCCAAATGATTTCAGGGTTATTTCTCCTTCGGCAATACTTAACCTTGCACTGTTACCGTCGGTTTCAAAGCTTCCCCATGCGGCATCAAGACTCCAGATTGTTCTGTGTTGCTCAGCATATGGTTTAAAGCCTATATATCCCCTTGGCATATCAAATTCAAAGCCGCCAAGTATGGGAATAAAAGCAAAGCTTGCCATAGAACGGGCATAGTTGTTACCGCACTCAAATTCATTCCACGGATTGCGTTTTTCGCCGTCAAAACGGTCACGCACTGCCTCAATAACACGCAAACCTTTCTCCGTTTTTCCTCGGGACAACAAAAGTCCTGCAAAGGAATATTCAAAGCCGGTCATGGTTTCTTCGCAATATGAAATGGGTATTTTGGGCTTATTAGTACCCTCGGGATATTCGCAAATTATACTGCCTGCCTCGTCATTTACACTAAACAATCTCCAGGGATTTGTAAAGCCGCGCATTGACTGCTTGAAATTGTTTTTAAACATACTGTCAAGTGCCGTATCGACCTTTTCGCCGTCAAAAATTTCTCCGAGACCTACAATGTCCGCGTGCCACTGACCTAAAAGCTGGTCTATGGCAGAGCCTTCGGAAACCTGATATTTGATTTCCCCGGTTTCCTCGTTCCAATATTCGTCGCAGGCATTAAAGCTTTCGGGAATGCTCTTATCGGAAATATCTACCTTGTGGAAGAAATATTTTCCGTTAAAAAGGTTTTCATTCGTCCATTTTTTGCCCTTTTCGTATATCTCTTCGTACTCCGCGGCTTTTTTTGTATCACCGAGAAATTCCGCCATTTCCGATGCCGCCTTAAGTGCCCCAAGGTACATGCTCTGAAGCCAGGAGGAAGGACCAAAAAGCTCCATATCCAGGGTATGAGCTTGTCTGCCTTCGAGAACACCGTCCCTGTTCATATCCCATCTGTCGTAATTGTCCTCACTCCATGCATATTCAAGTACTTTTTTGATGTTTCCCCAATTGCTTTCAAGCCATTTATTGTCGCCGGAAATCTTCCATTCACGGTAGCATTTGATGACTGCGCCCATCTGACCGTCAACACAGGCTCGGTTTTGACTCATTCCTCTTTCCCACGGAATATATATACGAAAGCCCATCCTGCCGTCGATATCGGTACTGTGTTCAAACTCCATCTTTCTTATGGAACGTTCCAGTTCAGGGAAAAGGAAGCACATAGCATAAGCATAGTTCCACACGTGCTGGCAAGTACCCTCACAGGAGCCAAGCTGCTCATGCACTCCCTCCCAACCGTAGAAGGAACCGTCTTCAAGACGAAGTACCGTTGGGGATTTTAGTACCGAAAGATTTGTTCCGGCAGCCTCTAGTGCTTTGGGCGGAATTGTAGTGGAATACAATGTGTTTTTGAATTTCTCTGTTCGTAAATATAAGTTGTCCCAGTTTTTAAGGGAATATAAAGAACTGTCCGAAGAATCCCCAAACACCGTAGCGTAGTAATTCTTCCAAGTTATATGATTGCCGTTTTCATCAAGACAATCTTTCCAGTAATTGTAGTTAACAGGGCAATTCCACGTGAGAATAAATTTTACTTTTCTTTTTTCACCACAAGGAATCTTTAGTTCTGCTATAAGTGTTGCAGCATCATAGCTTCCGCTTTTGTCAAATATTCTGTCCTTTATAACCTTTTCCCCGGAAAAATCATTCCAGAAGGACACTATGGATTCCTGCCATTTGCCGCGATACCAGTAGGTTTGAACATATGTAGTGTCGCAATCGGTACCAATAGTGATGTCACCATATCCAACGGTGTCTTTTTCCTTTCCGCCGTTATAAAAAGTTATTAATTGAAAACCATCTTTAGTGTGCGACTTATTTACAGAAACTTCGTATGGATTACCAACGGTAAATCCCATCTGATAAGTCATATCCTTACCCGAAGTATTGTTGATTTCAAATTCAAAAAATGCACCCGGAATGCTTGAATTAAAG
>CAYXPV010000249.1:0-3463 GCA_964467285.1 uncultured Oscillospiraceae bacterium | reverse complement strand
CCATAGGGTGTGTAGCAGCACAATCTCTACTTCAAAATACCATCTTTAGTGTATACACATTATATCACATTTATTCGCGTTTGTAAAGTATTTTGTTTTTCTTTTCTAATTTCTTTACGTTTTTATCGCGAATTCTGTATGATGTCATTATAGAATTTTTGGGATGCTTTTCGTCGCCGTGAACGGCCAACTTTATTACAATATTTAAATTTGTATCTTCAATATGGTTAATTATAAATACTGTATTTTCATTTTTCTCATCTTTCAAAACCAACTCGGGAGCTTCCAATATACTTTGAGCATATCTGTCAAACAGTTCAAAATCCGCACTATGTCCATCAATTATATGCTGTTTGCGTTCATCTGTTAAAACTACCTCATCCGTAATTAACTCCCCAAACTCACTCCTAAATATCTCTATGTCGATCTTTCCTAAATATTGCACTTCCGAACCCTCTGTACTCTTTTGTATCGTAGTTTTTGTCACCGCGGCTTTTTGCACTGTAGCACCAGTCTTTTTTGTCATTATACCACTTCCACGAGATTTGTCAACTGTTTTAGTTGAAACAGCAAGCTTGGTACGCTCCATTTGCGTTGGCAAACCGCTAACCTCGGAAAGCTCGGCATATTTATCTGTCAGCTGTCGTATTTTGGTGCGGGCTATAAGCTCTTCCTCTCCGTCACCGGCAGCCTTTGCCATAGTAAGAATATCTCTTTGATTTCGGATGGCTGTTTCCACTTGCCTTTGAAGCTGTGTACCCTGATACATAGTGTACTTTTTGCCTTCAAATTCAAAGGTTGCGTTATCAGCTTCTTTAAACTCAGCAAGCTCTTCTTTGGAATAAGCAGGTTGAGATACGCCGAGTATAATCGGGAAGGAAAAGTGCAAACAACCGAATTCTTCAAGAAGCGGTGCGACTTTTTCTTCAAATGAAGGATAGAACACACCATTTACCGTCCGGGCTTTGCCAAGAGCAAACTGCCGACCTCCCATATCCGCATGACTTGGCCGTGGATACATATGGTAGTCTACTTCCCTGCCGTTTGCTCCGAACTCTTCACCTACCTGATTTGCAATCTGCTGATTACATTCCTTTGCCGCGAATAATACATTTTGTCTGACAGCACTATCAAGCCGGCGACTATATCCTTTTCCGTTCTCATCTTTTGCATAGTCTACAGTACGAATGCCGCTTGCCGACATAGACTTTATAATGTCCTTTACGGCTTTGCTATAGCTCTCCATACCAAGATTGACTTGCGTAACAGCATAATCCACTACTTTAGTATATGTGTCGGATAGACTTGTTGCAATCTTATCCTTATTTGCAGCAAAGTAAGGTGCTATACTTTTACCATCTTTATCAAAAACAGCAAAAGCGGTGTGCTGTGTGAGGTTTACATACTCGTCAACAGTTTGCTTTGCCATTGCCTTCACAGTTCTCTGCAGGGCTGTGTTTTCCTCGTAGGGAATATAATCCATAAGCCGTGCTCTATAGAAGGGTTTAGCAAATTTATAATTCTCTTTGGCAACGGTGTCAAAAATATCGTAAATATCATCTATGTTCTTTTCAGAATATTCCGCCAAACGCTTGACAATTTGGTCCACACGACTACCGTAGTTATACATCTGTTGCAGCTGATGTATATCGGTAGGTCTTAGTTCACCAATATCTTTAAGAACTTCTCCTATAGATATAAGGTAATCTGTATTTATGGCGTTAAGCCTTTGATATATACGCTCCGGAAGCATTTGAATCTGGTGTTCATTAAGCATATTATTCTCTCAATCCCATCAGGCTCTGCAGGGTAGGTTCTCTCTCGGCAATATCATCTATTGCTTTTTGTGCTGTGTCAAGTTTCTCTCCGGTCTGCCAAGCACGAAGCTCTGCTTTGCTCATGCCACCTACAGACTGAAGCTCTTTCATCTGCTGCCACGTTTCCGATGAGCTTTCGCGCATTGAATAATCCCAATCATAAGATACTTCGTATTTACCTGCTGGGGTAAGGTTATGGTAATTTGCAAGTATGTCGCAGGCGTAAATAAAATCATCTATAGCCTTTTCTATTGCTGTGCGGATATCATCCACAATTGAGAAGGTTTCCTTTTGAGTGTGTATTATTTCTGTGGCTGTAGCAGCTTTGGTTTCCGGCTTGGTTATAATTCCGGGACTTGTGCCTACCTGGTTTTCCAAAAGTGCACAATACTTATCAAGCTTTGCGAAGAATGAACTTTCACGGATATCGGGGTTAAATATGTTAAAAAGGTCACCGTCCTCGGAGGTGCCCTTTATATAAAGCTTATCTTTGAGTATAGGCAGTCCGGTCTTGGGATCCTTATCCAAGGTCCTTCCGTCTACCTGAAGGCGTACTCGTTTGAGGGAAAATTCTTCCTCAATCTGTTTCAGACACTCTTTTATATCATCTATTATTTTTTTGCATCCGTAGGTTATAGGTACTCCATACACATCGGAATGCTTTCTGTTATCTACCGGACATTTGATAAAGCCGAAAGGTACGCGGTCCACATTGCTTATTGCCATATGCTGAATGTACAAGGTACTTCCGGTTATGGTATAGTCTGTAAATCTGTAATAAAGAACATAAAAAAATAGTCGCCCATTTCGCAGATGGTCGACTATAAAAAATAATTTTTTTAAAATGACATAGCGGAACGTCAAAGCCGTTCCTTTGTATATGTATAATATCACATAATTTTAAATATGTCAATATTTTAAATTATCGGAGGCAACCATATGAGTACGTTACCAGAAAAAATACTTTACTATATACAGAAAAAAGATATTAGTTATTCTCAATTGGCCAAATTAACTGGTTTAACAAAATCTTCACTTCAGCGTTATGCCACAGGTGCCACTGCTAAGATTCCTATAGATGCCATTGAAAAGATTGAGGATGCACTTTTGTTGGAAAAAGGTACATTGATGGGTTGGACCGAAGCTCCTCAAAATCTTAAATCCCCTACCACAACCGAGGATACTGTAACGTTTCCAGTCATAGGCAGCATAGCCGCAGGATATGACAATATAGCAGTTGAAGATTGGACCGGTGAAACCGTCGAAATTCCAACTTCTTATTTAAAGGGAAGAAATAGGGAAGATTTCTTTGTGCTATGTGTAAAGGGCGACAGTATGTTCCCGGAATACCGAGAGAATGATAAAGTTCTCATATTAAAGCAGTCTACAATGGAATACAGCGGTCAAGTCGGTGCCGTGATGTATGATGATGAAAATGCAACATTAAAAAAGATTGAATATAAATACGGTGAGGATTGGATGCGGTTGGTACCTATAAACCCAAACCACCAACCAAAAGAATTTAGGGATGAAGCTCTTGAGCATTGCCGCATCCTTGGAATACCAAAGTATTTAGTAAGAGAAATAAAACCATAGTGTAAAATATTAATTGGCAAAAAATAAGGGAAATGGCAAAAACCACTTCC
>CAYXPV010000248.1:0-3466 GCA_964467285.1 uncultured Oscillospiraceae bacterium | reverse complement strand
CTACGGCTTCGCTCAGAATGACATACATAATTTCTGCTTAAGTTGACAGCATTGGTGCTTATGGGTGTTGTAGACCTTCAGAAATTGAATTATACATACAGAGATTTTCTTAAATATGAGAATGCTCATATGCATCTTGTGAATACTGCCACAGGGGAATTTATTTTGAATACTGCCGAAAATGATATTGACAATATCAAAGATATTGATATTGTATCCGACAACAAGACAGAGTATGTCGATAATGTCCTTGCCGGCAAAAAGGGACGTTCTGCCTTTGAAACAGCTCACGAAGGTTTTGTATTTGCAAGCTACGATTCCGTTCATATTAACGACTGGTGTGTAATTATAGCAATGCCCGAAGCTACTGCCTTTGCCGAGGCAAGAGGAACAATCAGCACCATGATTGTGCTTTCGCTTCTGCTCATATTTATTATGACATTGTATATCGTGTTCTTTTTCTACGACGAGCGCAGAAGATATCGTCTCAGTAATTCAGCATCTACGGTGCGTAAGCTTCTGCTTGAATTCGGTCAAAGGGACGAAAGCCTTTCCGAAGCGCTGTCCCTTATAACCAATACCATAAAATCCCGTTCTGCATTTTTTGTAGATACCGACAGGGAATGCTATGATTTCATCCGTAATGATTTTTCCGATGTAGCTCTGCGCGGAGCAGGGAAGGAACGCCTTAAGGATTGCCTTATGGCATATGTTGTAGAACGCCAGCGGGAAATCTTTGCAAAGACAGTGAAGCTTAATGCCGAACTGAAAGAATCTAACCCGGAACTTTACAGTATAATGTCCGAAGCCGGTATTTATGACATTGTATTTGTCGCCATCTGGGATAAAAATAATCAGGCAGGTATAATCGGTGTTGCCAATTGCAAAAAGGCTCTTGATGCATCAAGTCTGCTTTGTGATGTGGCGATGTGCTTTATGATGACTGTGTACAACAGAAAATACCTTAATGAAACCGAACAGGCGGCAGTTACCGACTCTCTTACAGGTCTTAACAACCGAATGGCATTTAACAGAGATATACTGGGCATAAAGAGTCGTCGCAGTCCGAATATATCAACTGTGTATATAGATGTAAACGAGCTTCATTCCTTTAACAATAAGTTTGGTCATGTTGCCGGTGATAAGATGCTCATATATGTGTCCCGTGCCATTGTAGATGCCTTCCGGGGCAACAAGATTTACAGATGGGGCGGCGATGAATTTATAGTAATTGCAGAGAATACCGAAAAGGATTTTCTTGTTGCTAAAATAGAGGAGATTCACCGCAAATGTGATAACGAAGGGTATCACGTGTCTGTGGGATATTCCTATTCCGAAAGGTATGCCGATATTGAGGTTCTCCTTAAAGAAGCAGAAAAGAGAATGTATGAGGCGAAAGCCAGATATTATCAGGACAAATCTGCGCAAAGCATTTCTGCAGCACCTGCCAGATCTCACGTTTCCCACATTTCTACGGGAAGTGCCGATGTTGATGCTGCTCTTACTGTAATGAGTCTTAAATATCAGGGTGTTTATGTGGTTTCGCTTAATACCGATGAGGCAAGAGCAATCCTTATACCCGAGGATATAGAGGGCCTTCAGAATCTTGATATTTCCTTTAAGGAATCTGTGGGAATATATATGGATAAATATGTATCTCCGGATTATCACAGACCAATTACCAATTTTATGAATTATGACAGCATAAAGGAAATGTTTAAAAAGAATATTACTCCTAAAATACATTACAAAAAGCTTGACGGAACTGAGGTAAGCATGTCGGTTTACCCCGTAGACAACGGCAAACCCGATGATACTATTTGGGTATTTGAAAAACGTCAATAATACCAAGAGGATGTAAAATAAGCGCAGACCGCTTAATTTTACATCCTCTTTTGATTTGGTATAATTTTTTATAGCTTTTTATTTCCGTTGGCAGGGTTGTCAATAACCCTGCCGTCTTTGGTAAATCTTGAGCCGTGGCAAGGGCAATCCCAAGTGTGTTCGTGGTGGTTATACTTCAGTGCGCATCCAAGATGAGGGCACCTTGGTACAGTAGGGGTAAGAAGCCCTAAGGCAGAGTGGGCGAGGTTAGATACTAATTGCATATGGAAGATACTTCTGCTTGGGTTAAATAATTCTGTGTAAGGATTGTTTCTTTCTTGTATCATATCCGCCAGCACCATTGCCGATACCATTGCAGAGGACATACCCCATTTATTAAACCCTGTTGCAACATAGAGGTCAGAGGTACCGCCAAAATACCTGCCTATATAGGGTATACCGTCCAATGTCATACAATCCTGTGTTGCCCATCTGCAAACTTCCCGGGAGCTTGGGTAATACTTTTTCGCAAAATCTTCAAGTTCTTGCCATCCGCCGCCGTCTTTCCCCGTGCGGTGACTTCCGCCACCTAAAAGCAATAAGCCGTTATAGCTTCTGAAGGACAGACCGCACATTGCTTCGTCAACATACATGCCCTTTGGAGGAGTTGCATTTTTCAATGCAATTACATAGGAACGGTGCTGGTGCATTTTTACAAAATACCATCCATGCTTGTTTATAAAAGGGAAGTGGGTTGCCACAATTATTTTGTTGGCTTCTATTGTGCCGGTTTCTGCCGTTGCACGGTTGGGTTCTATATGAGTAATTCGTGTGTTTTCGTATATTTTTAAATCTTTGGATAGTGCATACAATAGTTTTAAGGGGTTAAAATGCGCCTGTCCTTCAAAACGTATTGCCCCTTGCACATCAAAGGGTAGTTCTGTATTTTTACAGAAATCTGCATTGCAACCTATTTTTTGAAGAGTGTTTAATTCGTCTTCCAATTTTTTTAGGTTATGCAAAGTATATACGTATGAGTCGCATTCTTCAAGGTCACAGGGAATTTTACCGCATAATTCCCGGTATTTGCGAAGCGCATTGTTTTGTGCTTCGTAGTAAAGCTTTGCTTTTTCGTTTTCGTATTTTTGGGCAATTTTATGGTATATTAGCCCATGTTGCGATGTAATCTTTGCCGTGGTATTTTGTGTAACACCTTTTAATATACGGTCTGCTTCTGCAATTATACAGTCAATGCCGGATTCCTTAAGCATATATCCGCAAAGGATGCCTGTTATTCCTCCGCCGATTATCAGTACATCGGTTTTTATGTTTCCGTTTAATGATTCAAAGTATGGTGCTTCGGATGTAAGATTCCATATTGAATTCATTTTTGACCACCTCATCATTTAGTATGACCGATAGCCGGTGGAATATTATTTGAACCTGCCTAAAAATCAGTTTTTTGGTGATTTTTGTGTTGTGAATGATATTAAAGAATTTTCTCAAGAGTATGTAGTATAATTAAGTTAATGCGCAAGATAATACTTATGAGAGATGACCTATAAAAAGCAATAAAAGCAAAATCACTTTTGATTTTGCATCTCACTTCATCACTATTACTTATTACTTCAAATCGACAAGC
>CAYXPV010000247.1:0-3479 GCA_964467285.1 uncultured Oscillospiraceae bacterium | reverse complement strand
CGACGGTATAAACGTTACCATTCCCTATAAGCTTGATGTTATGGAGTTTCTTACCTTCATATCCGATGAGGCAAAGAAAATCGGTGCTGTAAATACCGTTAAGTTTACTCCGGGCGGTGCTTATGGGTACAACAGCGACTATTTCGGTTTTAAGTCAACCCTTGAAAACAACGGTATTGAAATTGACGGTAAGGCTGTGGTAATCCTTGGTACGGGCGGAGCCTCAAAGGCGGCTCTTGCGGTGTGCGAGGATATGGGCGCAAAGTCCATTACCTTTGTAACCTCGGGAAATAAAACTGTAGAGAGTTACAGGACAATCGGCTATGGGGATGAGATTAAGGGCGATGTGCTTATTAACTGTACTCCCGTGGGTATGTACCCAAAGGTGGGAGTATCACCCATAGAAAACCTTGACCCGGACTTTAAAGCTGTGGTGGATATGATATACAATCCCACCGTTACCGAGCTTATGAAACAGGGCGAGGCAATCGGTGCCATAACCGTAAACGGACTTAATATGCTTGTAGCACAGGCAATTTACTCGGAAGGCATATGGAACAACGAGGACGTAGACGGAAATATAGTAAAGACAATATTTGATGAACTGAAAACAAAGTTTTGAGGAATGAAAGCTATGCTTTTAAGCTATTATAATCAATATCGAAGCACCCTTGTAAACGAAGTAATTCCATACTGGCTTAAATACTCCAAGGATGAATCGGGAGCTATAAACAACTGTCTTTCTGAGGACGGAAGGGTTCTTTCGGGGGACAGATACATCTGGTCTCAGGGCAGAGCCTTGTGGACCTTTTCCGCTATGTACAACCGCATCGAAAAAAGGGCAGAATACCTTGAATTTGCAAAAGGTCTTTATAATTACCTTACTGATATCCGCGAGAAAAACGGAAAAGTGTGGAACTATCTGTATTCCGCAGACGGTATTGTGAAGGAGGGCCCCGTGAGCATATATGTTGACGGCTTTGTGCTTTGCGGTATGACGGAGTACTATATTGCCACAGGTGATGAAAAAGCAAAGGAAATCGCTCTGGAAATCTATGAGGATACTTTAAAACGTCTTGATGTTCCCCACGAAATCAAGGTTGCGCCCTATGTAATACCCAAGGGTATGAAAACCCATGGGGTAAATATGATTTTTTCGTTCTTTTACTACAATCTCGGTAAGGCTTTGCAAAGGGAAGATATCCAAAAAGAAGGAATAAGCCTTGCAAGAGAAGTATTGGAAAAGTTCTATGTGAAGGAAAAGGGTGCTGTTTTGGAATTTATAATGGAGGACGGCACGTTTTCCGATACTCCCGAGGGCAGAACCTGTGTGCCCGGCCATGTAATAGAATGTATGTGGTTTCTTATAAACATATTTGATGATATAGGGGACAGGGAAGCAATTTCAAAGTGTTGTGAGCTTATTAAAACTCACATAAATCTTGGTATGGATAAGGAAAAGGGCGGACTCTTCCTGGCAATGGATATAGACGGCAAGGAGCCCGTATTCTGGGGTAAGCCCACCTACAAACCCTGGTGGGTTCAGCTGGAAACCCTTGTTGCCACTGCTTATGCCTATAAGCACACGGGTGATGAGTGGTTTATGGATATACATAGGGAAATCAATGAATTTGCCTTCAGCCACTATCCCAACGGCTACGGGGACTGGATTAACTGGTTGGATAAGGACGGCAACGTGGGCGAAAGTGCCGCACTTCCCGTAAAAGACCCCTTCCACCTTCCCAGAGCTCTTATATATCTTACCAAAGTATTCGGAGAATTAAATACAAGAGTAATTGAAAAGAAAGGTGAAACAGGCAAAGAAATTTACGGAGGTGTTTTATGATACAGTATCACGTTTATCCCGGAGGTAAAAAGAGGATAGTTACTTTCAGTTATGACGACGGAAGTGTATTTGACGAAAGACTTATAAAATTATTTAATAAATACGGTGTAAAAAGTACTTTCCACTTAAACGGTATTAACTATGCCAACATTACCGAAGAGGAAGCGGACAGACTTCGTAAGCTCTACGAAGGTCACGAGGTGGCTTGCCATACTTTAAGGCACGGTTGGCCTGCAAGAATGCCTTTGCAGTCCGTTGTGTCCGAGGTTTGGGAGGAAAGAAAAATTCTTGAAAAGCTTTTTGGTTACCCCATAACGGGAATGTCCTATCCCAGCGGTTCTTACGATGACAAATCAATCAGCGCCATGAGAGCCTGCGGAATTGTGTATTCAAGAACAGTTGATGCCAATCTTAATTTTAAAATTCCTGAGGATTTTATGAAATGGCATCCCACCTGTCATCATAAACTGGCGTTGGAGCTTTGCGATAAGTTTTTGGATAATATGGATTCCGAGTGGGTTCATCCGTTGTTTTACATATGGGGACACAGCCACGATTTAAGATGCGAAGAAGACTGGGAATATATGGAAGAGATATTAAAGAAAATTTCCGGGAACGACAAAATATGGTATGCCACCAATATGGAAATATATAACTATATGGAAGCTCAGAAACGCCTTGTGATATCTGCTGACGAAACCATGTTCTGTAATCCATCCTCCATAAGCGTATGGATTGAAAAGGACAAAGAAGAAATTATTGAAATTCCGGCAGGAACTGTAATTAAGCTGTAATAGGGATTTGCTTTTGGATTACAAATAATATTCGTGTTTATAAGAATGCACAAAAAAACGTTAATTTTTTTGTGCAAATAAATTAAAATAATTGTTGATATTGGAAATAATTTGTGATATAATGGTTTATGTCAAGTAATTTAGTCTTGATATCAAACCATTATGAACAAATCTATGTTATAACAAAGGAGAGAAATTTAATGCAGTCAGTAACTAAAAAACTTGCCGGAATCAGCATGTTGGTAGTAGCATTCTTACTTATGTTTGCAATTCTTTTTGGCAGACATATGGAGATAGCGGAGATTATCGCTAACAAAGGTTCATATAACGGATATTTTGTGGACCCCACATTCTTTAATTTCCGTTTGTACACATACATATTTATGATCGCTATCGGTGGCGTAATGCTCTTATTACCCTTCCATTTTGAACCTAAGAGATCCGATTTTGATACATCTACTGCTATGAGCCCCTCTGCAGTGTTTGCAATTACTATCGTAGTTGCTGCAGTTGCTGTTCTTACAAGCAATCTGTTTAGCTTTACCCCCGGTCACTTATACCTTGCCTTTTCAACAGTTGCTGCTTTAATAGGATTTAAAGGTATTTCCGATGCAAATAAGAAGCAGGAACGCGGTGGCGCTCTTTCTATGGTAGCTGTTACTATAGGTCTTGCACCTTATGCTACAATTCTTTTCTTCAGAATTATTACCGGAGAATGGATAGTTATATTCTAATTATATGAATGGTTAAAGGCGATGTGTCTGCATCGCCTTTATTTTTTGTCTAGCCATTGGAGGATTATCCGAACTCCGATTTTAAGATACAAAAATCGCCCTAAT
>CAYXPV010000246.1:0-3483 GCA_964467285.1 uncultured Oscillospiraceae bacterium | reverse complement strand
AGGAATACTGTCGTATTTCAAGACCGACAACGATGAAAAACGACTATTTTACTTGTTTTTGGCGTATTCGGATACTGACGCAACTGCTTAAGTCCGGGCTCCTGAGTTATGTAATCCGGCTCGTACATTGCTTCGGCACGAGTTACGGGGAGGTCCATAACGGCATTATTTACCGTATAAATCTTTACAAAGTCTTTAAGCTCCGATTCCACTTCAATAATGCCGTGAACAAGCTCACTTGTGCCTATAGCTATCTGATAGGAAAAGCGTTCACCTTTTAAAAGAGTTTTTTCGTTTACCTCATTATAGTCAAAATGGCTGTTTGCACGCACCTTTTCCAATGATGATATCTGTTTTACGATTATCATATATTAACCTCTTTTCAAAACAACAAGACCGTAGGGCTTTATGGTTTTGCCATCAAATTCCCCGCTTAAAACCTCGTAGTCAAATGGTATTGAAACCTCTTTTTGGCTGTTGTTGAAATTCATAATGAAGATGTATTGGTCATCTTCGCAATAACGCATTGTTATGCTTACATTTTCGGGGGACTCTATAACCTTGTCTTTGGATACTACATCACTTAAAAATTCCTTGTAAAGCTTAATATATCCTTCTGTTTCAAGGTCGGCTGCAATGTAGTAAGCCTTGCCCTTGCCGTAGCTGTTTACGGTAACGGCAGGCATACCGGCATAGAAATCCTCCTCGTACTCCCCTATTACTTCGGCACCCTCGAGGTAAGAAAGCTCGCAATACTTTTCGCACTTGTAGGAGCCGCCAAACATATTGATACGGTTATACTGACCGTTATAAAGAGAGTCGGTTTCTTCTGCCTTTACGCCAAGAACCTTTCTTAAGGGATAACATTCTTCGTCAAAGAAGCTTAAGCCAAATTCATCTACCACGCCGGTGGCAAATGTAGTTACAAAGATACCGCCGTTTTTAACAAAGGCTTCTATTTTGTCTTTTACCTTGCCCTTAAGCATAAAAAGCATAGGTGCAACAATAACCTTGTACTTGGAAAAATCATCGTTTTCAAACACAAAATCCGTACCAATATTAAGCTGCCACAGTGCACCGTAGTTCTTTAAAAGTGTGTCAAAATAGCCCTTGTCGCTGTCTATGTTTCTGTACGCCTGAGCAATTCTGAGTGACCAGAAGTTGTCGTAATCGTACAGTATTGCCACTTCATTATCTGTAAGAGAGCCTGCAACCTCACCAATATTTTTAAGTTCCTCGCCAACCTTTGCAACATCTTTGAACACTCTTGTGTCATCGGTGTTGTCGTGGCCTACCACAGCTCCGTGGAACTGTTCGGACTGACCGCGGCTCTTTCGCCATTGGAAATACTGAACGGTATCGCTTCCGTGTGCCACCGCCTGCATTGACGACAGAAGGTGCATTCCGGGACGTCTGAGCTTTGAAACCGCTTGCCAGTTTGTTGCGGAGGGCGAGCTCTCCATCATCATAAAGGGTTTGTCTTTTTTCAGTGAATTAAACAGAGAATGGTACAACGCTGTTTCGGATGCAACGTTATGCTCATTTGCCTCCATATGCCAGAAGGGATAGTTATCCCAGGAAATATAGTCCACACTTTCCGAAAGCTTTGCATAGTCAACCTCCCAGAAACGCATAAAGTTTGCGGTAACGGGAATGTCAGGGTTAACCTTTCTTACGGTTTCTGCCTCGTGGTCAAGGAAGGACTTTAGCATATGATTTTTAAAGCGGTGCCAATCCAGTTTAAGAGGATTGGAGGAAAATTCACCGTGAGGACCGGGAGGTTCAATCTGGGAAAAATCCTGATATACATGGGACCAGAAGTTACTCCACCATTTTTTATTGAGATTATCGATGGTTCCGTACTTTTCACCCAGCCATTTTCTGAAATTGTCAACACACAAAGGGCAATGGCAATCCTCAACATTGTATTCATTGGAAATGTGCCACATAAGAATCCCCGGGTGATTTGAATACCTCTCGGCAAGCTTGGTATTTATTATCTTTACCTTCTCCCTGTACACGGGAGAAGAATAGCAGTTGTTGTGACGGTTGCCGAAGCGTTCCCGTATGCCGTCCTCCGCCATGCGCTTTACCTCCGGGTATTTTTGTGCCATCCACACGGGCATTGCACCGGAGGGTGTTGCTAAGATTGTATATATGCCGTTGGCATAAAGATTGTCTATGATTTTATCCAGCCATTCAAAGCAAAATACCCCTTTTTCCGGTTCAAGCTTTGCCCAGGCAAAAATGCCTACCGACATAACGTTGCAGCCGGATTTTTTCATAAGTTCAATATCTTTTTCCAAAACTTCGGGATAATCGAGCCATTGGTCGGGGTTGTAATCGCCTCCGTGCCACATGGGTTTTAATTTTTCGTTAATGTACATAACATCACCTTTTGTATCAGATTTCTGCCCTGTTTCAATTATTAAACACATTTACAGTATACCGATTTTCCTCAGGTCTGTCAATTCTTTGGGGTGGATTTCCGCTGTTGATTAAGGTTACATCAAAGCTCTGCTTTCCCTCTTGGTGATAAATGGTGAGGTAAAGTCCTCCCACAATCCGGCAGGACTCCACACGGGTTTGGATGCGGTCTACTCCCGGTATTGCAAGATTCTGAAGTCTTAGTGCACAGTCGCTGTGCTCACTTGCCAGAATAAGACAGTTCTTTATAATAATCGAGGGCGCATTTTCGGGATTCTCCCATCCGTCATCGTGACCGTAAAAGGCTGAACGGTTACCCTCACCCACAAACTGAAATGTGCAATCCTCAAACTCAAACTTGCACCCTTGAGCAAAGCCGAAACCAATGGTATTTTCCAGCCCGAGCTGTCTGCCATCTTTTACATCCCCCAACTCATAAATACATCTTACATTTTTGTAATAGTGATTTACATTGGTATACTTGTTGTGGCTGTCATCGTGGATGCAGTATCTACCGTTTTTGCAATGAATTTCAATATTTTCGACGTGACATTGCCCCAGTACATTAAGGGGCGCCCAGGTGATGCTTTCCCCGTATGTGATTTCGCCAAAATCGGGGCAAAATTCAAGGCGGACATTTCCAATACCGATTAATCTTGTGTTAATGGGCAGAAATGCATTGTATGTAAAGTAATCGCTTACCGATACATCATCGGGCGGTGACATAATGCCTGCTTCCTTGTACTCACGGAAAATATCGTACACACCTGCATCAACATAGATGGTCTTTTCCCTATCATCATCGGCAAGCTTTAAAAAAAGCTCTGTAAGGCTCTTGCATTCCCTTTGGGGACCTACGTAGTATATATTTTTATCGTTTTCCATAATCGTCCTCCACTTTATATCATCACGAAAACCTGTTTAGGAGATTCTTCGACTTCGCCTGCGGCTTCGCTCAGAATGACACTAACTCAATCGGTTTATTGATTACTTATAAGCAAAAGTGTCTCAAATTTATCTATTTCCACTTCTTTACCCTTACTACATACTTCCGTC
>CAYXPV010000245.1:0-3514 GCA_964467285.1 uncultured Oscillospiraceae bacterium | reverse complement strand
ATACTTCTCAATTCTTGCATTTCTTTTCTTCACAAAATCCAGTTCTTTTTCAATAAATTTCACGTAGTCTGTTGGAGTTTTGGGTAAAGGATTAGAATTAAAATCTTCGTTATCCAACCAAAACAAAACTGAATTATAATCTGCAGAAACACAATCCTGCAAAAAGAAATAATCAACATATCCTTTAAAATCTACAAAAAGTTCAAAAAATTTCTATCTGTTTCTAAACATTCTGTCAATGGACTTTTCTCATTATTATAAAATTTTCGTATACATTCAAGAGTCAAATCCCATCTATCCTTAATTAGTGGATGACAGCCTCTTGATTGATTTATTCCTCCCATTCTTTTTGGGAAAATTATAGAACCACCAATGGTATAACTTTTTCTTATGTAATCTTCCATAAACGCTTTATAGTTTTGGACATGCAGTTTTATTTTTTCTATCATAGATCTATACTTATTATACCTAAAACTTGCTGTAATAGAGTCACTTCCAAATCTAAGTTCTTTCCATGTCAAGTAATAAGGACCTGTACCTTTTGTTAACTGCATATCTTCGCCATTAGGTAGTTGCCTACTCCATAGTAAACAATGATAATCCTGTAAAGTCTTACTAACAACATCAGGATCCGAACCACCTGCACCTAATCCGTTGTTTCTTTCCCAAAAACTTCCCCAAAAATTTTTACTGTCTGTTGTAAAATCAAAATTCACATTCAATTCTTTTAAATTCATATTTTTACCTATTTGCTTTATAAATTTTTCTATACAATTCTTACTTGTGTCAAATCAGGAACAAAACTTTAGTTTTCTCGGTATTTTTACTTTTCCAAAAACAAAATATCATTCGTTAGGAGCAAGCCCTGCCCTACATCAAACCCGGATACGGTATAAATTTATATGCGGCTTGCAGCCTTCGTTATCCCATTATACACTCTGAAATATTCTCCCAAAATCCAAGAGCGTAAACTTCTGACTTGGGGGTGTAGTCGTACTCCCAGTCAATTTCCACGGTAACAATATCCTTTTGCACATAGTTCATAAAGTCGGAATACACATTCTTCTGCCCCATGGCAATGCCCTTTTGGTCAAAAAGGCGGATATCGTATTCCTTAACTCTGTCGCCCTCGGAATAAGCCCGTGGGAAGGTAAGAACTACCTTGCCCTCTGCAAGGTCAACCACAACAGAAGAACCCTCTTTAAAATAAGGCGGTTTTGCCGTAAGAGCTCTGCGTGAAGTATATTTATGCTTTGATTTGTCGTAACAATCGGTTATGTAAGCATCGCAGTCGAGGAAGTTGCCGCTTATAACATCAAGACCGCGGATAAGCACATTACCTTTGGCATCCACCTCCACCACACGAAGGTGCGCACCTTCTCTGCCGAGAGCTCTGTCGCCGGTTATGTGGAAGTCCGCCCAGCCTGCACTTGTACAAAGGTTGGACATGGAGCCGGTACCAACGGTGGTAATGTTCTTCTGATTAATCTCACGGGGGTCATTTACCGGGTTGTGGCTATGACCGGAGAAATCTATAACCTGAGGATATGCGGAAAGTATGGAGTATACCTCTGTGTTGCCCCCTACTCCGCCTACAATTGTTTCGGGAATACCCGGGTGGCGGAACACAAATATGGGCTTATTGCCGGTGTCCTGTCTTGCCTTTTCAAGCTCAGATTTAAGAAAAGCTTTCTTTTCGTCATTAAATGAATCGTCCCAGGGACCTTTGTCGCGGATTGTGGAAAGGGATATGAAGTGATATCCGTTTATGACCTCGTGTCTGTCATAATCCATTTTGAATATTTCCTTAAAGTCGGAAAGTGCCTTGTTGTAGTCGGGCATATAGTGAAGCTCGTGGTTTGCCATAGTTACTGCAAGAAGTGTACCCTCTTTTACGAACTTGTCGCAATCTTCTTTAAACCACTTCATTTCCTCATATTTGCCAAGGTCTGCAAAATCGCCGACTACATAGAGAGCATCAAGAGAAGAATACTCCTCACCTGCAGCATATTTATACAAAAGCTCCATTGCTCTTTCAAATTTATTTCTGTATTCGGGATGTTTTTCCGAATAATGGCAGTCGCTCATTACAGCAAATCTGAGTACAGGTTTGAAATTCATAAGTATTTCCCCCAATGCAATCTGTTATTAAGAACAAGGGATGTAAAAAATTTTACATCACTCACGTTTTATATAATTGACATTATAAACAATGCAAAAAGAACAATCGGCAACACATAGGAAAGATAAGGTCTTAACCACTTGGGAAGCTTTAAACCCTTACCGGTGTTTACCTCAGCAAAATACTTGTCCCAACCCCAGCCGTAGCGAGTGGTACAGAACAGCACATAGAAAAGGCTACCCAAAGGAAGCATAATATTGGACACTGCAAAGTCTTCCATATCCATAATACCTTTGCCTGCAATCTGCACATCGGACAACAGAGTAAATCCGAGAACACAGGGTACGGACAGTACAAACACAAGTACTATATTGATAATGGCAACCTTCTTACGGCTAAGCTTGGTAAGCTCCAGCCAGAAGGACATAATGTTTTCAAAAACTGCAATTACGGTGGAAAGTGCCGCAAATATCATAAATACAAAGAACAAAGCGCCTACTATTCTTCCGCCGGGCATTGCATTGAACATACTGGAAAGAGTAGTAAACAGGAAGCTTGCACCAACGGTTGAAGCATCGGCAGTTACGCCGTTGTTGTAGGTGAAGCATGCCGGGAATACTATAAGACCGGACATAATGGCAACCATTGTGTCAAGGGACATAATAGTAAGAGCTTCGCCGGGGAGTCTTCTGTCTTTGCTGATATAGCTTCCGAAAATCGCTATGGAGCCTATACCTATACTCAGGGTAAAGAAGGACTGACCCATAGCCGCAGAAATAACCGTCCACAGACCGTGCTCCTTAATCCCGTCAAGATTGGGTATCAGGTAGAACTTAAGACCTTCTGCAGCATTATCCAATGTACAGCAGTATATGGCAAGACCTATCATAAGAGCAAAAAGAGCTATCATCATATACTTGGTAATTTTCTCTACGCCCTTTTGCAGGCCGAGAGAGCAGATGCCAAAGCAAAGTACAATTACGCCAAACACCATACCAATCATAAGTCCGGTATTACCTACTACACCGTCGAATACATCACCAAGCTCCTTGGCGGATGTATACTGAAGGATAGAACCGTCTGCATACTTCCAGAAATAGATAAACATCCATGCGGAAATTGCCGTGTAGAACATCATAAGCAGGTAGTTTCCTGCAATACCCATGAATTTGAGCCAATGCCATTTCTGACCGGGTTTTTCAAGTACATCAAAGGATGATGCAATGCTGCGCTGGCTTGCTCTGCCTACGGAAAGCTCCATAGTCATAATGGGAAGTCCCATAAGAAGCAAAAATGCAATGTAAATAAGTACAAACAATGCACCGCCGTAGGAACCTGTAAGAATAGGAAAACGGTACACATTACCAAGTCCTATTGCACATCCGGCAGATA